>CALKRZ010000212.1 GCA_937989765.1 uncultured Clostridia bacterium
CTTCTATATTTCTTTGGAGCAAGTCTCTTTGCAAACGCTCTCCTCGGGTTTTGGAGCCTGCTAAAATGAGCACTCTGTATTTTTCTTGTTTAAAATGGCACAATTGCTGTTCTAAAAATTCTATTCTTTGATTATATGCATCCGTAGATTTAACGCTAAAACTCTCTATGGCACGAATGTTAAAATCTTTTGTTCCCTGCGTCAGCGTTGAAAGGAGAATTTGATCATAGGAATCTGCACTTTTTAAAATATCTGCATATCTAAAAACCATATGTGCTTGAGATGGCAGCATATAGCCTTTTTCGATCCTATTCTTAATGCTTTCATCATACTCTTGCATCATATTTTCACATTTTTGCCCCACTCGAATAGGCTCATCCCAAAATATCATCGTCGTAGGTTCTGTATATTGTATAAGTGTTTGGGTGTCTTCGTAAAAATATTGTATAAACCTCTCCATTCCATGGAAACTTTTTTGAGTGATGAGTTTTTCGATGATTTCTTTACTGTATTGCTCTAGCCGCTCCCGTTCTTCCAAAAGTCCTTTCTTGTAAAGATGTTCAGAGATTTTTTCATATTCATTTTGCATCTGCTCTGCCGCTTTATGAATATGCTCCGCTTCAAATACCAATTCTCCCATAGGAAATACGTATGTGCTGTCTATCTTTTCTATAGACCGCTGTGAAGAAGGATCCATCACCCGAATCGAGTCAATTTCATCATCCCACAGTTCAATTCGAACAGGATTTTCTGCCGTAATGGAGTACACATCTAAAATGCCACCTCGCGCTGCAAACTGTCCTGGTCCTTCTACCAACTCCGTACGCTCATATCCCAAAAATACTAATTTGGTAATCATTTCATCTAGTCTGATTTGATCTCCCATAGAAAATGACAAAATATATTTTCTAAAGATTTCCTTGGGCACCAATCGATCCAATAAAGCTTCTACGGTAGCAATAATCAAAGGTCTTTTTTCCATCAGTACAGCCTCTAATACTTGAAATCGCTGCTTCATAATATCCACACTGTGTACATCGGCACTATAAAAAATAATGTCTTTGGCTGGATAGATCATAGCTCGTTCTTTGACAAAATACTGCATATCTTCCAGAATTTCTTTCGCTCTTAGTTCATTATGCGTAATGATCAACGCTGGCCTATTGTGATATTCCATCAATCCATGGATCAAATGACATTTTTGAGAACTCAAAACCCCTGATGCCATAATGGGTGTTCTTTGTTTTCGTATTGCTTCTGAAATTTGATTAAATCCATCCATCTCAAGAAGCGGTGTAATTAGTGCCTTCACTTTATCACCCCTTTTTTCGTTGGTTATACTGATTCATTGCTTCCCCTATACCTGTTTTTATGATTACTTCCACAGCTTCACTTGCCTTTATCATTCCTGATATGCTCTCTTCTACTTCCTGTTTAGAAAATCGACTGAGCACATAATCAGCTAGATCCCACCCTGTTGGCTTTTCTCCCACGCCTACTCGAATTCTTGGAAATTCTTCTGTGCCTAGTTGATAAATCGTATTCTTGATCCCATTATGCCCACCTGCACTACCTTTTTCTCGAATACGCAGATCACCTACCGCAAGACTTATATCATCATATACTATTAGTATATCCTTTGGCTTTACTTTATACCATTCAATCAGTGCTCGAATACTTTCCCCACTAAGATTCATATACGTTTGAGGCTTGACTAAAACTACCTTTTGCCCAAAGATGACTCCTTCTCCAATCAGTGCTCGATGCTTGGACTTTGTCACTGAGATCGTATGCTCACATGAAAGCCTATCAATCACCTCAAACCCTATATTATGACGAGTACCTACGTACTCTCTTCCAGGATTACCAAGCCCTATTATTAAAATCATAGTAGTCCTCCATTCCAATTTATTACTATCCTTGGGTGATTATGCCGTGTACTCATCACAAATAGCCCTAGTTATAAAAACTAGGGCATTTTGTTCTTTTGTTGTATATGATAAAAACTAGTCAAATAATTTAGATACAGGTCGATCTTCATGGATTCTTGTAATCGCATCTGCCAAAATAGGCGCTACGGATATAGATTTAATCTTGTCGGTCTGCTTTATGGAAGGCAGTTTGATTGTATTGAGTACGATAAGCTCTACGATTGCAGAGGATTGAATTCTTTCAATGGCTGGACCTGATAATACAGGATGGGTACAACAGGCGTACACTGTTTTAGCCCCTCTTTCCTTCAGCGCATTGGCTGCATTGCAAATAGTTCCTGCTGTATCAATCATATCATCTACTAAAAGTACGTCCTTACCTTCGATATTTCCAATAATGTTCATGATTTCCGACACATTCGCCTTTGGTCTTCGTTTGTCAATAATGGCTAAGGGAATATCCATTTTAGATGCAAAACTTCTTGTTCTTCCTACGCTTCCCAAATCTGGAGATACAGCCACTAAATTGCTCAAATCTCCGAACTTCTCCATATAATATCTCGTTAACAGGGGTAATCCCACCATATGATCCACAGGAATATTAAAAAATCCTTGTATTTGAGCACAGTGAAGATCCATGGTTAATACTCGATCTGTTCCCGCTGTTTGGATTAGATCTGCTACAAGCTTTGCACTAATAGGATCACGCGCTCTGGTTTTACGATCTTGTCTTGCATATCCAAAATACGGTATGACAGCAGTAATTCTTCCAGCAGATGCCCTTCGCATGGCATCTGTCATAATCAATAATTCCATGATATGCTCATTCACTGGTGTAGATGTAGGCTGTACAATATATACATCTGCCCCTCGAACGGTCTCATTGATTTTAACTGAGATTTCTCCATCGCTAAATTTGCCCACTTCAGACTGTCCAAGCTTTACACCTAACTCTGCAGTAATTTCTTTTGCAAGATCGGGATGCGCATTACATGTAAAGATCTTAATATTACTACTGTTATTAACAACCATTTTACAGAAGCCCCCTTAGATTATTTATCCTTTTCCGTCATTCATTATAACACACTCTTCGTTGGTTCGACATAATTTTTATGCGGCTTTATGTATTTTTAATATTGTATACACAAACCCTTACATCGTACCCTGTATTTTTATTCATATTTGCTATATATTTTTTGTGTTCTTATTTTTTCTTTTTCCATTCTAATTTATTCATCTGTCTTACTCTGGCGATACCTAATGCATTTTCTGGTACATCTTCTGTAATCGTAGAACCTGCTGCCGTATATGCACCCTGCTTTACTGTAACAGGAGAAATGAGATTTGTATTACATCCTATGAATGCATGGTCTTCAATAATTGTCCGATGCTTTTTCTCACCATCATAATTAACAACTACCGTACCACAGCCAAAATTGATATGATTTCCTATATCTGCATCGCCAATATACGTCAGATGGGATGCTTTCGTATGATTGCCAATGGTCGCATTCTTTACTTCTACAAAATCTCCTATTTTGACATGCTCTCCAATAGAGCAGTTGGGTCGAATATATGCATAAGGACCTATATGGCTATGATTTCCTATTTTACTATCTAATACTACACTATATTCTATTTCTACTTTATCATGCAGATGACTGTTCACAATACGGGTATTAGGACCAATAATGCAGTCTTCTCCAATCACTGTATGACCTTCCAATACAGTGCCTGGATACAGAATCGTATCTATCCCAATTTGTACATCTGGATAAATATAGGTTTGGGCTGGATCAAGGATCGTAACCCCTTCCTCCATATGCTTATGATTAATCCTCTTCTGCATAATAGCAGATGCCTCTGCTAGCTGCACCCTTGAATTAACCCCCAAAATATCTTGCGGATCTTCTGCCACCAAGGCATTTACAGTTAGTCCTTTGGATCGTATTGCCTGTAGTGTATCTGGCAGATAGTATTCGCCTTGCACATTATGATTTGTAATATTTTGTAGCGCTTCTTTTAATGCTTTTGCCTTAAAACAATACATGCCAGAATTAATTTCTCTTACCTGTCGTTCCTCTTCTGATGCATCTTTATGTTCTACACTTTTTATAAAATTTCCTTGTTCATCCCGAATAATTCTTCCGTATCCTGTAGGATCTTCCACGATCGCTGATAATACAGTTACTCCGTGGTTTTGCGCTTTATGAAATGCAATTAATTTTTGTAAGGTAGCTTCTGTGATCAGAGGTGTATCTCCAAACAATACCAATACGTCTCCTTCTCCTTGTATAAAAAGATCTGCTTGCATCACTGCATGGCCTGTGCCTAACTGCTGTTCCTGTAGAGCAAATGATACTCCCTCTCCGATTGCTGCCTTTACTTCTTCTGCCTTATGACCTACTACCACACAGACTTGTTCTGCGCCTGCTCCTTTGGCTGCAACCATCACATGACCTACCATAGACCTACCCAGAACCTTGTGCAGTACTTTAGGAAGTTTGGATTTCATCCTCGTTCCTTCTCCTGCTGCCAAAATGATGGCTCTCATATTTTCCATAGTGACACCTCTTTTTTAAGATTTATACTCTATCATTTTCTCATTTTTAGCAAAATTTTTCAAGGGAAAAGATGCGAAAAAAAAGACACCTAAGGTGTCTTTTTATGATAATCAATCTTCAATATCTGCAGCCACTTCTTCTGTAAGAAGAGCTAATTCATATTTTTCTAATACTGCAGCTTGAATTCTTTCTCTTGTGGTGGAATTAATAGGATGTGCGATATCTCTAAATTCTCCATCAAGAGTTTTCCTACTGGGCATAGCAATGAAAAGACCTTTGTCTCCTTCGATTACCTTGATGTCATGGACAACGAATTCATTTTCGAAAGTAACAGAAACAACTGCTTTCATTTTACCTTCCGCATCAATTCTCCTAATGCGAACATCTGTGATCTCCATAGATGCTACCACCTTCCGTATATATTATGTATAGATATATATTCGCTACGAATTTATTTTCTCCTTCAAGGCCTAATAAATTCGTAAACTTTTTTCATATTCTGTAAAAATTCTCTAACAGTTTGGTAACATATATATACCCTCATTTTTAATACCTAAACATAAATAAAT
>CALKRZ010000213.1 GCA_937989765.1 uncultured Clostridia bacterium
ATGCCAATATTCCTATGATCTCTGCAGAGATTACAATGATTCCACAGACAACTACTGCGCTAACCCAAGGAGAAGATATCAAAAAAATGCATAAACTATTAGATCTATTAGATGAAGAAGAAGATGTCCAAAATGTATATACCAATTGGGATGAAGTAGAATAAAATATAAGCATTATGAAAATACATACAATATGACGAATATATACTATACATTATAATTACTACAAGGGGTATGATCACATAATCAAAAAATAAGGAATAATGTAATCATGGAGGAATATATGTATACAGTAATTCATATAGATGATAGCCCATTTTTCCAGAAAATGCTTCAAAAGGAATTTGAAGATCGAAACTGGAAATATATTTCTGTAGATACCACAGAAGAAGCATTCCATATTTTAGAGATTACCCCTGTAGACTTAATTATGACAAAGCTTCTATTTGAACAAGAAGATGGGGAAAACTTTATACGAAGAGTAAACGGAAGTCGATATAATCATATTCCTATTGTAGTGGTAACTTCTAATGATAATATAGAAATCCGTAGAAGAATGTTTGCCATGGGTGTGGTTATGTTTATTCCAAAGAATATCTATTATCGTCAGCTTTTTCATTTTATTGAAAAACTTAAGATAGAAGAAGAACTGCTCACAGATATTCGAAAACTTCATATAGCTGTATTAGATGATGATCGATTGGAACTTCAACTCATTCAAGATATCTTGGCTAAAAAGGGAATTGGAAATGTGGATGTATTTTCCACTGCAGAAGAATTATTAGCCAGTGAAAAGCAATATGCTCTATATTTAGTAGATGTAGTTTTGCCGGATATTTCTGGAGAGCAGGTGATCATGCAGCTCAGAACTATATGCGGCAATAGTATGATTATGGCTGTCTCTTGTATTGAACACTATAAAGTAATATCGAATCTCTTTTTGGCAGGGTCTGATGACTATATCATGAAGCCCTTTCGTGAAGAAGTATTTATCGCAAGAATCAAGGCAAATTTAAGATCTTACCTGTTACTACAGGAAAAAGAAAGACAAAAGGCAGAGCTTCAGAAAAAAAATTATGAGCTCAATAGAATGGTACGGATTGATGGCCTGACAGGACTCTTTAATCATAAGTATTTATATGAACGATTAGAGCAAGAGATCAGTCAAGTCAAAAGACATCAGACGCAGCTATCTGTTATTATGTTGGATATTGATTATTTTAAATCAGTCAATGATACATATGGGCATCAGGGGGGCGATGAGGTGCTGGTAAAGGTTGCAAAAACACTTCAAGAAAATCTCCGTAAAGGTGATATCGTAGGCAGATATGGAGGCGAAGAATTCTTAGCCATACTTCCCCATACGAGTATCCTTGGAGCTTGTATCGTGGCAGAAAAAATCCGTCAAGTAGTGGAAAATTTGCAATTTGAGCATGATTTAAAAATAACAATCAGCTGTGGTGTAGCTGCCCATGAAGGAGAAAATGCATTGGAACTTGTAGGAAAAGCCGATGGATTATTATATGTTGCTAAGGTAGAAGGAAGAAATAAAATAAAATACGATGCAATATAGAAATTTTACCCAACCCTGTTTTTAGAGATCTTTAATTTTTGGAAGTAAAGTATGGACAAATATATTTTGGAGGATACTAAAGGAGAAAGGAGTGATCCTATGGGAGATCAACGTTCTCTAGAGGAAGTCCGAGAAGATGCAGTGGAAAAGCAGATGTGTGCCTTGCGGGAGTTGGGCAAAGATCATGAACCAGAATTAAAATCTCAGATTATCGAAAGCATCGAAGAACGAGGCGAAATGATTCGATATTTGGACGAGCATACTAGTAAACAATAAAAAAGTATAAAAGTCGTATGGGATCATACGACTTTTATTTATCTTCGGTTATTTCGTTTGTTAATTCCAGCTTGCCGTTCATTGGATTGTTTTAGCCATTCTTTTAATTTATCATCTAAAGAAGCATTAGGGTCGGGAGTTTTAGGGCCGGCATCCTTATCAAAGGAACGGTCTTGAAATTTTCGGTTTTCTCGAGGGGCATAGCTTTTAGGAGCAGGGCGTTCTTGTGGTGGTTGAGCTTCTCTCATAGAAAGAGAAATCTTCCCGGTAGCTTCATCCACTGAAAGAATTTTTACTTTTACAGTATCTCCTACAGCAAGATGATCATTGATATCTTTTACGAAACCATTTGCTACTTGGGAAATATGCACAAGCCCTTGATGGGTTTCATCCAATGCTACTAAAGCACCAAAAGGTTTGATTCTGGTAACGTTGCCTTCTACGATGGAACCGATTATTAATTGTTCTGACATGAAAACACTCCTACTAGTTTGATTTTTTACTTATCAAGTATACCATACTACAAGAAGAATCACAAATTATTTTGAAGTATTTTAGTTTTTTTCTAACCGTAGTATTACCAAAAACATAAAAAATACGATGCAAAGAAATTTTAATTTGTTTCTTGTCATAATGGGTATTTTTCGATATGATGAATAAAGCTATTTTTTTTGCAGAATCTTAGGAGGCTATCATGAAGAAAAATGAAATTATTGAGACAATCATCGAAGATATGAAATTTCCAAACAAAGGGATCAGTCGGATTGATGGAAAAAAAGTAATCATTAAGAATGGAATCAAAGGACAGCGCGTAAAGGTGCGCATCACAAAGAATCGTCGAGAGCAAGCAGAAGGGACTGTAGTAGAAATAGTGGAGAAATCTCCTATGGAAAAGCCACCTTTATGTGAGCATTTTGGTATATGTGGAGGATGTACGTATCAAACATTACCTTATAAGGAACAGCTAGATATTAAAAAAGAGCAGGTGCTGGGACTCTTAAATCAAGCGGGCATCACAGGATACGAGTTTTTAGGTATTGAGCCAAGTCCTACAGAATATGGATATCGAAACAAAATGGAATTTTCCTTTGGAGATGTAGTGAAGGGTGGTGAGTTGGCGCTAGGCATGCATAAGCGAGGCAGCTTTTATGAAGTGGTGACAGTCGAAGGATGTGTCATTGTGGACGAGGATTTTAACAAAGTATTATTAACTGTACTATCCTATTTTAGAGAGAAAAAGATTCCATTTTATCATAACCGCCGTCATGAAGGTTCACTTAGGCATCTAGTAGTGCGAAAAGCCTCCCGTACAGGACAGATGCTGATCAACCTTGTGACCAGCTCTCAGATTCCACTAGAACTAGAGCCTCTAGTAGAAATCCTTAGCAATATGACCTATGATGGACAACTAAAAGGGATTCTACATACGATCAATGATGGATTATCGGATGTAGTGAAGAGTGATAAAACCAATATACTGTATGGACAAGATTACTTTATAGAAGAAATCATGGGACTAAAGTTTCGAGTATCTGCATTTTCTTTCTTTCAAACCAACTCACTAGGTGCAGAAAAGCTCTACTCTATGGTCAGAGGGTTTGCAGGCACTACCAGAGAAAATACAGTACTAGATCTATACTGCGGTACAGGAACGATCGCGCAGATCATGGCGCCAGCCTCCAAAAAAGTCATCGGTATCGAAATAGTAGAAGAAGCAGTGGAAGCAGCCAGAGAAAATGCAAAGTTGAATGGGCTTGTGAATTGTGATTTTATTGCAGGAGATGTATTAAAAAAACTAGATGAATTAACAGAGAAACCAGATATTATTGTACTAGATCCTCCCCGAGATGGCATCCATCCTAAAGCCATCAAAAAAATCATTCATTTTGGCGCGAGACAAATGGTATATGTATCCTGCAAGCCCACTTCTCTCGCTAGGGATCTGAAGGAGTTTATGGAGGCAGGGTATGAAGTGACCAAAGTACAGTGTATGGATATGTTTCCACATACGTATCATGTGGAGACGGTCGTACAACTGATCCGTAAATAAGTGGGTTTGAGGGGTATTAGAATTGAATAGAACCATTCATTGTTTTTAAAGAAATTGAGGTGATCCTATGGCAACTGTATCTTTTGATAAAGAAATAATTATCAAAGACAAAGAAGCTGCTGAATTTATTGCTGATGTTTTAGCCAGTACAGAAACCAAAGAGCAAAAGCCTACTAAAGATATAGAAAATGAGCTTATGAGGGGGAAATCCGTATTAAAACAGTTCTCATATCGCTTGAACAAATGTTAACTGAGTTTGGTGAAGAGCAGACAAGAGAACTGCTCTTATCTTTTTGTTGTCCCAAAGATTTTGATGTCGAATTATTCTTAAAAAAAAGCCATATTGTTTGAAAAGAAATCAAAAAGCAGGACCTATTTGATCATTGATGAAGATGCATTATTATGTGGAGATTTCTGTGTAGTAGCATACTTTTCACTAGCGCTAAAGGTATTAAAAATTTCTAGCGAAGTATCAAAAAACTATGGTTAAAAAGTTAGATGGTTTATATAAAAACATTTCTGAGATACCTGTATTTCTTATTGGACAACTAGCAAAAAATGATCAATTTACTACGGCATTAACTGGTCAAGAACTCCTAGAGTATGCATGGAGTGTTATAATGAATGCTCATAAATATGTGGGTGGAAGACTGGTACTTATTGAATGCAATGATCACCCCAAACTCATTTATTTTTACGAAGCAAATGGATTTACCTATATTCAAAAAGATGAATTAGTGCAGATGATCAGATACTTTTAAAATGAAGAAATAAATGATCATTTACACGCAAACATCACCATTCTAGGTGGTTTTTATTGCGACAAATAGTAAACATTAATACTATGTATTCCTAACCAACCGAAAAAGAAGCAAAGAATTAATGCTACCCATTTGTTTTTGGGAGACACTCTTTTTCCAGTGTTAACAGTAGCGTTTGCCGTGGCAGTAGCGGTATTATTGATGATAATGGTAGGTTGTGGGTAGTATTGCTGTTGCGGTTGATCCTGTGGTTGTTGAAAATTCTGTGGCTGAAAATTCTGTTGTTGAAAATTTTGTTGTGGTTGCTGTTGTGGTTGCTGTTGTGGTTGCGAATTCAAATTTGATTCCATAAAAACCCTCCTAGTCTTATTTACACTTTTCATTTATATTCTAATATATTCTAAATAATTATGCAAATAATTGCCATAGGAAGTTTTGTTGCATTATGTCGAATACTTAATTTTGATGTTATTTTTTTAAAAAAGGCATTATACTATAAATACTCGTATATTCTGTAGATTTTATGGTATAATTGAGTACAAATGACGTACATTGTTATTATCAAGATCGTTCACTAGATCAAAGTATCACGTGGAGCGAGTAGTACAACGAATAAAAAATAATGGGGTGTAGTATGGAAAAATTTAAAATTCTTGAGATCAAAGAAAGTGTGTTTGAAGATAACGATCGCCAAGCAGATTTACTAAGAGAAGAGTTGAAAAAAATAAAACCTTTTTATTAAATTTAATCTCATCCCGGATTCAGGTAAAACAACAACTGTGGTAAGAACCATTGAGGCTTTGAAGGATGCAATGTGCAACCATGGTTTGTAGGAAGGTGGATAATTAATGGAAACATTTAAATATGCTCGAACCACTCTAAACAATGTTGTAGGAATAATTTGGATATTATTAGCAGTTATGTATTTATCAATATTTTTAGTACTATTATTTCATGGTGGAAATTTTCCAATAATAATTTTTCTTATAATTTCAATACTTAAGTTTTTGATAGGAATATTTTATGTAAGATTATATAGAAGAGATTATGTGACTTTTGATTCTCAGTATATAACAATTGATAGAGGTTTAGTTATGTCTCCTTTTAAAGCTAGCATGAGTGATATAAAGATTATCAAGAATACTGGGGACAGGATAAGGATCGGATTGAAATCAGATAAAGAATATAGAATAATGTTGAGTTCATTGTCTGTATTTGATATCGATAGGATTGAACAAATTCTACAAGGTATAGAAACATAGTATGGAGATAGTATACTAAAGACAATGAAGTAGAGAAATTAGTAGACGATACAAAAACGATGATAATCCGTGGAGCAGCAGGAAGAAACATACCTTATGGAAAAGTAGACTCTAGCGATGTTGTATATTTTATCAATAATAATGGTGAAGGTTTAGTAAAAGTGACAGCCATTGCCAATAGTATATTTTGTTCAGATAAAATGGACAAAGAACAGTCTATTGAATTGCAAGTTTATCCGCCCCTAATAGAAGTGGCGGACTTATGTTATATGCGTAAGCAATGAAAGCTATCATTTTTTATGATACAGATATTGTATTTGATCTGGAATTGATGTATAATTACTTAAACGATTAAGTAGTTACACTATCCACTAATTATATTAAAAGGAGTGACACTATATGAATTTACAAGCAGTCTATCATGAAGCCAAGAGCCAATATGCTTATGCGTATGACCAAAAAACCCTGCATATACGATTACGTACAGCCAAAGATGATATTGAAAATGTAGTACTCATCGCAGGCAATACGTATGATTGGAGTCCTACGAAAGAAGATCCAACGGTATGGGAATGGAACAAAGAAAATGCCAATGTGGTCAATATGAAAAAAGAATATACGACGGAACTTTTTGATTATTGGTTTGCAGAGATTGAACCTGTACAACGTCGTGTTCGATATGCATTTGTTCTTCAAAATGGAGGAGAAGAAATATTATTTACGGCTAGAAAATTTATCAATATAACAAAAAATGATGCTCGAAAATATGACCTAATCCATTATTTTAATTTCCCATATATCAATCCAGAAGATTTATATACAGCCCCTAGTTGGGTAAAGGATACGGTATGGTATCAGATTTTCCCTGAGCGATTTGCAAATGGGCAACCAGAGAATAATTTGCTAGGAACAATAGCATGGGGAAGCCAAGAGCAAGTATCCAATGCCATGTTATTTGGGGGAGATCTGCAAGGGATCACGGATCACTTAGAATATATTACGGATCTAGGGGTTACAGGTATTTATTTCACACCGATCTTTGAAGCGCCCACGATTCATAAATACGATACAGCTAATTATTTTAAGATCGACCCTGCCTTTGGAAGTAATGAAGCATTTAAAATTCTAGTAGATGAAGCCCATAAAAGAGGGTTAAAGGTTATGCTAGATGCAGTGTTTAACCACTGTGGATGGAATCATCCTTTTTGGCAGGATGTTGTGAAAAATGGAAAATCATCAAAATACTATGATTGCTTCTTTATTCATGCAGATCCTGTGATTAATTTTTCATGTTCAGAAAAGGGTTATCCTATCATTACCCCAGTAGAAAGTATGAATTTGAATTATGATACGTTTGCCTATGAGCCAACGATGCCAAAGTGGAATACAGCACATCCTTTAGTGAGAGAGCATCTTTTGAGTGCCGCAAAATACTGGATAGAAGAATATGATATTGACGGATGGCGCTTAGATGTATCCAATGAAGTGTCACATGATTTTTGGCGTCAGTTTAGAAAAACAGTACGAGAAGTGAAACCAGATCTATTCATACTAG
Organism: uncultured Clostridia bacterium; assembly: GCA_937989765.1. Taxonomy (GTDB): domain Bacteria; phylum Bacillota; class Clostridia; order Lachnospirales; family CALKRZ01; genus CALKRZ01. The sequence continues at coordinate 7,478 of CALKRZ010000213.1, forward strand.
GAGAAAACTGGGATAATTCCACTCCGTGGTTGCAGGGCGATCAATTTGATGCGGTCATGAATTATGAGTTGGTATATCCGATTTGGTTAT
>CALKRZ010000214.1 GCA_937989765.1 uncultured Clostridia bacterium
CGATCGTAAGACATGTGGTGTTTCCTCCTTAAATAATACTCTCGTTTTTGCCCATTTATTATAGCACAGGAAGTAGGGTAAGGGAATATATAATTTTTCATCCTTACCCCAATACTTTTTAATTTTTTAATACTTCCACCAGGACTTTTGCTAATGGTTCCATGGCATTTTTAGCCTCTTGTACTGTATTGGTTTGTGCACCTACTTCGATCAATAGCGATTTAGGGAGCATATGGAGACTATACCTATATTCCTTTATATATATTTTTCTGGCTAAGCTGGGATATAGGGCATTCGTCATTAATTGCATTTGTAGACTAAACGCTAAGTTTTCATTTATATATGGATTATAGAAACCTTCAATAGGAACAAGTTTTCCATCTTTCATTTGTTTACATATACCATTAAAATACATGATTTTAGCAGTAGGTTTTCCATCTATTTCTGTGACTAATCGTATATCTTCATTTACCCCATCCCTATGAATATCGATGGCTACTTCTATCGATGGATTATCCCTAAGAATTTTGCGTACGGCAGGCTCTATTCTTTGATAAGCCACCCCTCTTTGCAATTTACCATTCACAATATCATATTCCCCTGTATGATGAAGGACAGCAATACTATACTTTTTTTGCAGAATATCCACTAAGGTTTGTCCGACTCCTATAATCTGATCCTCTTTCTTATTAGTTCGACTATCTACAAAGGCTTCTTGAGAGTGGCTGTGGAAAATAAGTATTTTAGGTTTTTTACCACTTAGATCGGTTGTCAATTTTTTTTGTAATAATTCTTCGATAGGAAGATCTGATGGAGTGAGAGCCATCGCACCATTGAATGTATACAAATGTCGCTGCAAAAACTTTATATCTTGCATCTGCTCACGAGACATGGATGTAATCATAGAAATAGAATGATCTTCTACATGGGTAGTCTCATCCTCATGAAAGTATACATCTTGAGGATTTATATGGGTTGATACGGGTAGTTTGGTACTGGGTCTAAGATCTACACTCAGTTCTGCCATCGTTTCCATATCTCTTATAGGATATGCATGCGTATACTGAACGAAAGGGACAGCTGTGCCTATTATCGTACGAATATCTTTTATATCGATATTGGACATGGTTTTGACCAAGGTAGCAACTATACCTTGGAGAGGTGCCTGTGGTTGGACTGTTTGAAGTGGTGGGATTGCTTGCGTTAATACCTGTTTATATGTATCAATAGTTACATGTTGTTCCAAAGTTTGAAATAGTATATTTGACTGTTCTGAATATGAATGTATACGTGGACTAGATAAAAAAAGTGTTTTAATGGCTACATATAAAATAATGATACATGCAGCCAAAAGAAAGAATTGCTGAATCGCTTTTTTTCCATCAATCGTATGGATCTTAATCAAGTACATACACCTCGCTTGTCACATAAAAGTTTGTTTCTGTATATAGTATTAATTTGCGAGGTGCATTATGAATATGAATATAAATTAATGAGCAAAACGATTGATATCACCTAATTCGATACCAGGATGAAGGGCTATGTTGAGCCCGTTGGCAATAATGTTAGCCAGCCGGTCAATCACTGCATCTACTTCTTTAGGCGTTACAAACATATTGCCTACATAGGGATTTAGTACTTCTTGTATAAGTTGATATTTTTCATTAGAATTCATTTCTTGAAGCATAGTATAGAATTCTGAGCCTTTGGAAGCTTGTTTTTTCATAGTATCTAGTAAAATATCCATAGTATCATTTACTAAAGTAGCTGCATCTACAACAGTAGGAACCCCAATGGCAATAACAGGAACCCCTAATGTCTCTTCATTGAGCGCCATTCGTTTATTTCCTACTCCAGAGCCTGGATTTACGCCTGTATCGGAGATTTGAATGGTAGAGTTCACGCGACTTGTCTTTCTAGAGGCTAATGCATCAATCGCAATCACTAAATCAGGATGGACTTTACTTACGATTCCTTGGACGATCTCACCCGTTTCGATACCCGTGAGCCCCATAACACCTGGAGAGATCGCACTAACAGGACGAACTGATTCATCGATTTGTTCTGGTACATATTCGACTAAATGCCTTGTCACAACAATCTTAGATACCACCTTAGGACCAAGCGCATCTGGAGTTACATTCCAATTACCTAACCCCACTACTAAAATAACTGCTTCATCAGGCAATTGTTTTAATTCTACCAACTTTTTAGCTAAAGTACGAATCATTTCTTCACTGGCATCTACATCATTTTCTTTCATAGAGGGAGATTCTATGGTAATATAATTCCCTATGGGTTTCCCGATGCTTTTTTGACCGCTTTCATTCAAAATTTTCACCCATGTTACGGTAATATCATAATCAGGATTTTTTTCTACCTCTACGGTAACTCCCGAAACGTCTACTTCAGATTCTGTTTGTATCATTTCTCGTGCTTCGATAGCAAGATCAGTACGCACACTAAACTGCCAATCCTCTTTTGAGATTTTGTCCATATGCTTCCTCCTCGTAGTTTTGCAAAAAAATCCTTCAAAAGTTACAAAATATATACTTATATACGTTGCTCTTATTTTGACCATTATTTTTTTAGATATTCATTGACTTATAGCGCTGTTTCAAGTACAATATAACTTGTTTGATTTGCGCATGGATTATGTCGGTTCATAACCGTGCAATTGGATATAAAGCAAGGAGGTGACATTGTGGCAAATATTAAGTCTGCAAAAAAAAGGATTAAAATTATTGCGAAAAAAACGCTAAGAAACAAAATGATTAAGTCTCAGACAAAGACAGCGATTAAAAAGTTGATTGCATCTGTTACATCTGGAGATCAAACACAAGCAAACGTGGCTCTGGTAAATGCAGTTTCAACTATCGATAAAGCAGCTTCTAAAGGAATATTCCATAAGAATAATGCTTCTAGAAAAAAATCTCGTCTGACAAAAATGGTTAGCAAAATGGAAGCGTAATAAAACAAAAAACTACCTATTATTAAAAGGTAGTTTTTTTATTGGTACTGTATTTTACAATTAGAATTTCTACGCCTAAGGCACTATCCATTAGGCCTTTTTTTATACACATATCTGTATCAAGGCATTCTTTTATTGCTGTGCTTAGCGCATGTTCTGAAAAATTTCCAGCTTGTTTTATACATTCCCGGATTACAAATGGACGTTGTCCTAGTTTTTCTGCAATACGAGTAGGATCATATCCCATACTATATAAATGTTTTGTCTGGAAAATAATTTTGAATTGGCGAGTGATCATAGCTAGTACCATCATAGGGGATTCTTTCAAGGTCAATAAGTTTTCATATTCTCCTAAAGCTTTTCCTGCATCCTGTGTTCCTATTGCATTCATTAAGTCAAATATTTTTGCCTCTAAAGTCTTAGAACAAACCGTATTGATGTCCTGTACATCCACTTGGGAGGCGCCACTTTTATACGATACTAATTTTTGAATTTCACCTGATAAGGTTGTCATAGAATTTCCTACAATTTGCAGCATATACGCTGCAGTCTTAGGGCATATTTTCATTTGATACTTTTCAAAACTTTTTTGGATCCAATGTATCAATTCAGAATCGCTCGGATAAGAAAACTCAATAACTTTTCCATATTTTACGATTGCTTTATAAAGCTTGCTTCGTTTATCGATGTCTTTTTCAATAAACAGTACACATGCTGTATTAGGTATAGATTTTATATAGGACGTTATTTTTTCTGTTTCATCTTTTCTTCCGCTTTGAAATAATTCACTTTGTTTTACGATCACTAATTTTCGATCTATCATAAAAGGCAATGTCTCTACAGCATCCATAAGTTGAGTGGCTGTGATTTGTTTTCCTTCTAACAAATCCAAATTCATAAATTCCATCTCTTTCGGGAGTAAAGCATTTTTCATCTGCTCAGTATAATAGTTTATTAAATATTCTTCTGGTCCGTAAAATAAATAGATAGTATCAAATTGTTTAATTTTTATTTGCTGTTTTAGTTCTTTCATGGGATTTGTCCTTTCAGAGGAATCATTGTTTTCAGATGAATCACTTTGCCATCAGAATGTACCATGACAGCTCCATTATACGCTGTACAATATATGGGTATTCCATGCTCACTATATCTTTTGAGCACATCTGCATGAGGATGTCCATAAGCATTTTTTTCACCACAACTGATCACAGCACCGCTTGGGGATACTGATTGTAATAATTCGGTAGTAGAAGAAGTATTGGACCCATGGTGAGGTGCTTTCAAAATATCAGCAGGAATAGAGGGATAGGAAGATGTGAGGCATTCCTCACCCGCTTTTTCTATATCTCCTGTAAAGAGGAATCGATGATCTTTATATCTCATATGAAGTACAAGAGATGTATTGTTCCAACCAGTTTCCAGAGGTATAGGATCTGAACTTGGATAAAGACAATCCATCTTTATATCATCATGGTACTGTATGAAACATCCCGTACTCATATAATTTATAGGAATATGATAGTCCTGCGCTTTTTCTTTAAATACGCGATAAAGTTCACATTGATCATAATTCTGATCAGGCACTATAATTTGATCTACATGAATACTTCCTAATACCTCTATCAGTCCTAAAATATGATCCGCATCTGGATGGGTGAGAAAAATAGTATCTAGCTTGGTAATACCCTTATATTTCAGATAGGGAAGAATTACATAGAATCCTGTATTTTTTTCTCCCACAGGTTTTCGTATATTACCTCCCCCATCAATCAAAATATGTTGATCAAATGGGGTATGAATCATAATGGCATCCCCTTGTCCTACATCCAAAAAAATAATGTCTAGTTTTTTAGGAATACATTGGTATATAACGACTATGAGTACTGCTATGATCCAAATAGAATTTTTTAGTTTTCTATAAAACTGCCTTTTTTGTATGGGACAGTAATAATAGAGGACTACAACAGCACAAAGACTATAATATAAAAGGATCATCCATATAGGAGGTCGCCCTATGACTATGGTAGAATAAGGCAGTTTCACTGCAGCAAGACAGACTTTTTCATATGCAACGAGTATAGCATATACAATTCCTACAGTAAACTGAGATAAGGCAGGAGATATAAAATAGAGTATACCCCCAGCAAATCCAAACAAAATAATCAAAGATACAAAAGGAAGAATTAAAATATTAACGATAATTCCAATGATAGAAATAAAGTAAAAATGATATGCAACAATAGGATATGTAGCTAAGGAGGCAGCTATAGCAGGAAATACATAAGTGCGTATAGGGATAGGTATTATATAGAGTCTATGAAGCAAAGGGGTAATAAATAACAAGCCTAATACTGCCCCATAAGATAGTTGAAATCCAGCTTCCCAAATATAAAGGGGCTGATATACTACAAGTAATAGTGCAGAAAAAGCAATGGATGTGTATACATCTGGCTCTCTATAGATAATAAATCCTAACAATATGATCCCCAACATACATCCTGCCCTTACAGCAGATACCTTGTATCCAATGAATAAGCAGTACAAGAGTAATAAAACAATGGTTACCCCAGATCGGATTCGTAAGGGTACTTTCAGCATTTTTTGCAATCCCATAATCATAATCCCGATGATAGAAAAATGCAGCCCTGAAATGGCAATCATATGGGATACCCCAGATTTTTGGTACAGTTGTTCAATTTCCTCATCTAGACCAGTACGATCCCCTAAGATCATCGCATTCAATACGGATGCTTCTTTTTGGGGAAGTAGTTGGTAATATATATATTTCATTTTTTCACGAAAAATATATATGTGTGTTAAAAAATTCTTTTTGTAGGTAAGTGAATTTATATTTTTGACAAAAAATTTGTATTCGATATTCCTCGCTTTATAGTATCGTTTTTCATTAAAACCACCAGGATTTCTAGGAGGTTGTATAAAACCCACCTGCCCATCTAAAATCACTTCTTGGTGATAGCATAGTATTGTACCCTCTGGGAAGAATGCTTGGACTTTTATAGGTTTTAAAAAAACTGTATCCTCTACCCTGCTTTCTTTCACAGCAATGATCGCTTTCACTCCACCATTCTCGGAATAGTTAATATCCTGCACTTTTCCATGAATACTAAGCGAGTTATTTTTAATGAGTAGGTCATGAAGGTGTGGATCTTTGAGCGATTCACTTTGCCCTATGCGAATGACACCTACTAAGAAAAAAATCGGCATCAAGAGAAGTACATTCCATTTATAAATTTTCATCAAGAAAGAACTAAAAAGTAATATTACTATAAAAAAAAGAACAATGGATGTTTTTTGACCAATCCATTGTCCTGTCACAACACCCATACTATAGAAAAATAAAATCCAGATCAATGGTCGCTTCATAGCATATTCACCTGACATTCTTTACATATCCCATATACCTCAAATTTATGCCCTGTAACTTGAAATTGTTCATCTCTCAAGACTTGATGCAAATTTTCAGTCATAGGACATTCTTGAAGAGAAATAGCCCGACAACAGAGGGTACATACTACTTGATGGTAATGTCCCTGTTTTTTTAATTGATACTGCCACTTTCCATCAGAAATCCGATATCTAGTGATGTAGTGATTATAAAATAACATATCTAGATTTCGATAAATAGTAGATAGACTGACTTTAGGGTACTGCCCACGTACAATATCAAATACTTCCTCAGCTGTAACAAGCTTATCTGTTTGATCTAATACTTGGAGGATTAATTGCCGCTGACG
>CALKRZ010000215.1 GCA_937989765.1 uncultured Clostridia bacterium
GCTGTATGTAGCAAAATGAACAATCATTAGTTTTACGCATGTTTGAACAAACAATTCGTCCTATAGCATTTTCATTCATACACGGCATGTTAATGTTAGGCAAGCCTTTGAGTTGCTGTATTTTGAATGGAAAATTCTGCACTTGGTATCTTAGATTTAAGTATTGGTGAAAAGTTTTATCATCAGTCAGTTCAGGGTGAAAAGAAGTCACAAGAATATTTCCCTGCCTTGCAGCTACAATCTTTCCATCCAACTTATGAAGTACATCCACTTTTTCGTCCATATCCACAATGTAGGGTGCTCTTATAAAGACCATAGGAATTTCTTTGTCAGACACCCCTTCCACCACTTCACGCGTGACAAAACTATTCAATTGAGTACCATAGGCATTTCGTCTTACTTTAATATCCATAACGCGTAAGTGAGCCTCTTCATCTTGATCCAATTCTTTAGCCAGAAGAATCATTCCAGCACACGTTCCCCATACAGGTAGGCCACTGTTAATTTTCTCTACTAGAGATTCCTTGATGTTAAAGTCTTCAAGAAGTTTTCCAATGGCTGTACTTTCACCACCCGGTAAAATAATTCCATCTAGGTCATCTAGTTGGCATACATTTCTTATTTCAATCGCTTGATGGCCTAAAGATTCCATGATCTTTATATGCTCTTTAAATGCGCCTTGAAGTGCTAAAACTCCAATCTTTTTCATATTAATATCCTCTATGCGCCATGAGGTCTTCTTTGTCGATAGAATATACATTGATTCCAACCATTGCTTCTCCAAGATTTTCTGATATTTCAGCAAGGATTTTGGCATCATTAAAATGTGTAACCGCTTTCACGATAGCAGCAGCTCTTTTTCTTGGGTCTCCAGATTTAAAAATCCCAGATCCAACGAATACTCCATCACACCCTAACTGCATCATCATGGCAGCATCTGCAGGAGTTGCAATACCCCCAGCTGCAAAGTTTACAACAGGTAGTTTGCCATGCGCATGAATATACTCTACCAAATGAATAGGTGCTTGCAGCTCTTTTGCTGCATTCATCAATTCTTCTTTAGATAGGCTTTGTATTCTTCTGATTTCAGAACTCATCATTCTCATATGTTTCACGGCTTCTATTACGTCACCAGTACCTGGTTCCCCTTTGGTTCTGATCATGGATGCCCCTTCTCCGATTCTTCTTAGTGCTTCTCCAAGATTTTTTGCGCCACAAACAAAAGGAACTCTAAAAGCTTTTTTGTCAATGTGTAAGATTGGGTCAGCAGGTGTTAGTACTTCACTTTCATCAATATAATCTACTTGAACCGCTTCTAAAATTTGAGCTTCCACAAAATGCCCAATTCTTACTTTCGCCATAACAGGAATAGAAACTGCTTTCTGAATCTCTTTCACCATCTGTGGATCGGAAGCTCTAGCAACTCCACCATGTTTTCTGATATCAGCTGGAACCCTTTCAAGTGCCATGACAGCACAAGCGCCAGCTTCTTCTGCTATTTTCGCCTCTTGTGGAGTTGTAACATCCATGATCACGCCACCCTTTAACATTTGAGCAAGATTTTTATTCAATTCATAGGTATGATCCATAGCCATATCTCCTTTTTATGTTTTAAATATAGATTGTACAATATTCAAAGCACTCATATTGTTTGAATATGATTGTTACATTTTTAGCCTGTTTTAGCAAGGGTATTTTACAAATTTCATCATGTTAGTAAAATTGTATGGGTACAATTTTGTGATAAATATCCAGAAATATGTTCAGTATAAATGATGGATCTCTGTAACAAGTTTTTTTGTTGTTCATATAATGGACTAGAATCATACGAGGGGGGAATATACATGCGTATACTCTTTTTTGAAAGCAATCCAATGTGGATTCATGGACTACCTAATGGTTTTCAGGAGTTAGGTCATGAGGTAAAGATCGCGAGTGTAACCAAAGAAAATATACGGAAATACCTATCTGAGTTTAAACCTCATTTGATCATTACATTAGGTTGGACGAGGGAAGCTCATCTTAAGCAGCAGGATTTGCTGAGGAAGTATATAAAACGGATACCTCTTGTTTTTTGGGCTACAGAGGATCCTACTCACACCGTAACTTTTACACTGCCTTATATTTTAAAGGTACAGCCAGATTTTATTTTTACCATCTGCGCCCATAGGGCACAGACATATCAAGATTTGGGTTTTAAGGCGGCGCATATAGATTTTGGATATGCACCTCAAGTACAGTATCGTACAGAACCTATAGATGAATACCGCTGCTCTATTGCAGTTGTGGCGAATGCGTATCCGTATATTCTTGCGAAGTATCCTAAGCATTATCGCCTGCAATCTATAAAATTATTACTAGAGCCTTTAGTAAAGGAAAATATAAGAATAGATTTTTGGGGGAAAAACTGGGAAGGGATGAGTCATATCTTAGGACGGGATCTGCCATCAGAATGGATCCATGGATTTTTACCTTATACAGAAGCCAATAAAGTATATAGTTCCGCAGATATTGTTTTGGGTCTTCAAAATAACCCTACACAAATGACCCAGAGAGTGTATGAAATTTTAGGTTCGGAAGGATTTTTGTTTACGATAGAAACCCTAGAGACCAAGAGACTCTTTATACCAGGACAGGATTTGATCACATCCACGAATCCAGAACAAACAGTAAAGCAGATTCGATATTATCTGGAACATCCTGAAGAACGAGAAAAAATCCGCAGACAAGGAAAAATAGCAGTACAGCGCCATTCCTATAAAAAACGAGCAGAATATATGCTAGCAGTACTAAAGGATCAGAATATTATAGGGGGATGCGTATGAGAGTACTTTTTTTTGAAAGCAGTCCTATATGGATCAATACCCTTCCAGCAGGGTTTCGGGATGCTGGGCATGAAGTGATCATTTCAGGAGCGCTTACAAAAAGGAAAATAATACGACTATTATCTAAATATAAGCCCCATCTAACCATTTCTATGGGATGGGGAAAGGAACAAATCCCAATCAAACAGTATTGGATCAGAAAATATTCAAAAATGACCAATATACCTCATGTATATTGGTCTGTAGAAGATCCTGCATTTACAGTAAACTTTACAATCCCTCTGCTTCAAAGACTGCAGCCTGATTTTGTTTTTAGCATCAGTGAGTCTACAGTAACACAGTTAAAAGCCCTAGGGTATTCTGCTGCCTGTATGGATTTTGGCATAAATTCCAAAATCCATACACCATCACAAGAGCAGCGTATACAGCCATGTAGAGTAGCAGTGGTAGCCAATGGGTATCCCGATATATTAACTAAATATCCTCAACATTATCGCCATCAAAGCATACAAACCCTCATTACCCCACTACTCAAAGAAAAAATACGGATTGATTTTTGGGGGAAGGATTGGAGTCAAATGAAAAACTTTGTAGGGTCAGAAATACCAGAGGATTGGATGCATGGTCACTTACCCTATGAGGAGGCAAATCAAGTATATACCACAGCAGATATAGTAATTGGGCTACAAAACTATCCAGAGCAAGTAACCCAACGAACCTATGAAATCTTAGGATCAGGAGGTTTTTTGATCACAATGAACACACCGGGTGTCAATAAGCTTTTCATACCAGGAAAAGAAATCGTCACAAGCAATTCACAAGAAGAAACCCTACAGCTTGTTCAATATTATCTAGATCATCCACAAAAGCGGAGTGAAATTAGAGAACAGGGAAGAGCAGCAGCACAAAGTCATTCTTACACCCATCGAGCAGAATACATGATCCATATATTAAAGGATCAAGGAGTGTGTGATTTTTAAAAAAGCATATACTTACCTTACCACAGGTTTTAAATTCAACATTTCACTAACAGTAACAAATCGATATCCTTGCTTTTTAAGTGCTGGGATGACTAAATCCAAAGCGGCAGGTGTTTGAAGACCTCCTACATGGGTCAGTATAATATCTCCGCTTTTTATATTTTTTTTGATTCGGTTTACGATCTGCTCGGCAGGAGGCTGTTTCCAATCTATTGTATCTAGACTCCACTGGATCGTATAGTGATACCCGAGTTCACCAGCTACTTTTAATACCGTATCATTATACGCACCATAAGGGGCACGAAAGATAGGGACTGTTTGTTTTCCAGTAAGCGCATAGAGGATCATTTCGCATTGTAGGATTTGAGTGATCATATCATGGGCTTCTAATGTTCTGAAATCAGGGTGATCATAGGAATGATTTCCTATTTCATGACCATGGGCTGCAATGGATTTTGCATAACTTTCATACTGTACAACCCACTGTCCAGTCAGAAAAAATGTGCTCGTCACTTCATGCTTTTTTAATACTTGAAGAAGCTCATCGATCAAACCTAGGGGAGCGCCTGCATCCATTGTAAGTGCGATCATCTTTTTGGATCTTTTCCCATGGAAGATCAATTTTGATGGAATAGAGAGGTTTGTTTTTTGAATATTGTGTACAATAAGCACCTCGTTTTCAGATATTATATCATTTTGTAAGTGATTTATTTTTTTCAACCAGTCTACTGTTACTCGGAATTTTTTGGCAATACGCCAGAGGGTATCTCCACGAACCACCGTATAGGTTTCATAACGAAAATTGGCATTCATACATAACACTCCTTTATAGAATTATTCCTGTGTTTCATCAGTAGGAAGCAGCAGTGGCAGCATCCGACTTATATTTGCATAGGATGATCCTTTAAATACGACTATACTGCCCGAGGGTATATAGGTAAGAAGAGAAGCAGAAGCTTTTTTTATGGTTCTATAATAGTGAAGTTTTTCTATGGGAATCCCTTTGTGTGCAGCACCATTTACATATTCAGATGCCCATTTTCCTACTGCAATCAAATGTTCGAATTTTAGATCGGCGATCTGCTGACCGATTTTATAATGCACTTCTTTTGAATAATCCTCATGAGAGGGTCTAGGGCTCTCCATATCTCCCATCACTAGGATAAGAGACCTTCCGTTTACATACTGAGGCAGTCCAGACAGAAGCGATTTTGTAGAGTCGGGGTTTGCATTAAAATGATCATGAACGATGGTAGTATCATGGATACCTTGTAAGATTTGTAATCTTCCTGCTAAGGGCTGAAATTTTGCAAGTCCTTTTATAATATCATCGGGAGACATGCCCAGTTTTAAGCCCACCAATATGGCTGCCAAGGCATTTCCTATATTATATTTCCCGAAAGTGTGGATACAACAATCCATCTGGAAATTTTTCGCATGCGCTGTAAAATAAGTGATGCCTTGTTCACAGCGAATATGAGAAGCCCATAGATCACACGCATCTGAAAAGCCAAATCGAAGAATTTCTCCTTTGTACCCATAGGATAAAAACCGCAAACAGTTTTCATCTTCGCCGTTTATAATCAAAGTACCCCGAGGGGATATATGGTGAAGGCTCTCTGCTTTGGCGGCGATGATATTTTGAATAGATCCCAGCCTAGCAAGATGGGCTCGATGGATACAAGTCACGACTGCAATGGTTGGTTTTATCATACTGGAAGATAAATTCATAACACCTCGTTGTTTCATTCCTACTTCTAAGACAGCGGTATCAAAGTGTTCAAGTGTACGAAATAATACATTTGCCACGCCCAAGGGGGCATTGGCATTTTTTGGTGTAGCCAGTACCTGCAGCTTTTCTTTCAATACCCAATGAATCATTTCTTTAGTCGTTGTTTTTCCAGAGCTCCCAATCACTTGAATAAATGGAATATGAAACCCAGAGCGGTATAGCTTTGCTAAATGATATACAGCCTTCTTACTACTTGCTACTTGTATAATGCCGATACCATATGCTGCCCATTTTTCAATATCTAAGAGATGTACGTTCCCGATTACAATGCCAGATATATTTTTTGATACAAGAGCATCTAGCAATTGATCTTCATTTATTCTGCGAGACAGAACGATGAATAAGCATTGGGTTGTGATCTGATCTAAACGGAAAGCGAAACTAGAAATGACTTTATGTGTATCCCATGTTAAGATTTTTCCATCTACTACTTGGGCAAGTTCCTGTATAGAAAATGTTCTCAATTGCATCACCTCACTTTTCATTAAGGCAACTTCAAAAAAATAACTGGTCAATCTGCTGGTCTATTTTGCGTCATACTGCGTCAGCAGGTTCCGCTGTTAGCCCCACTAGCAGCGGAACCTGCTTCCTTGTCTGACACAAAATATCCTCAGCATTTTGACCAGTTATTTTCTTTACGTTGCCTAAGAGATATTTCCACTTCTTCATAATATATGCGAGATGAAATAAGGAGTACCCTTGTTAGTAAAAAAAAAAGATAAAAACGCGCTTGTAACGCTTGTCAGAGGTAGATCATATGCTATATATGAAGGATGTGGTGGGTAAGGCAAAGATATAAATTCGGAAGCAGCTAGCAAGAAAGGAAGGAGGGGTTCTTTGAAGTCACATAAAGCGAAAGTATTGTTTATCACAAGGGATTTCAGTCAATATGTAGAAAGAAACTCATGGTATTTATCTCAAGAATTATCAAAAATAGTGGATATAAAGCTTTGGCATGAGCCAGGATGTATCCATGAAATCTTGTCAACTATACCCGATTCACCAGACTTTATTCTGCTCAATGATCTAAAAGAGACTAGATGCCCGGAGATTAGTGGGCTTTCATCTGTAACAATCCCTTTTGGGATCATTATGCATGATATCCATTATAAAGTGGAAAATCGAAAAAGATTTATCCTAGAAAATAATGTGCAATATATTTTTTCAATATATCGAGATGCTTTTTATAGAAGATTTCCAGAGTATAAACAGCGCATGCGGTGGCTGCCTCACTTTGTGAATACAGAGCTTTTTAAAGATTATGGTCAACCCAAAGAAATTGATTGGCTTATGATGGGTAAGATGGCAAGTTACTATCCGCTACGTGAAAAAATGTATAGAATGATGAGAGATAAAGCAGGATTTGTATATCATGGGCATCCAGGATATCGAAACATACGAGAAAAAGAAGAAATATTTGTAGGAGAAAAATATGCAAAAGAGATCAATCGTGCCAAGATGTTTCTTACCTGTGACAGTAGACTCCACTATCCCATTATCAAATATTTTGAAGTCACAGCAAGTAAAACACTATTGTTGGCGCCTGCCTCTAAAGAGTTAAGGGATCTAGGATTTAGACCCGGCATTCACTATGTGGCAATCAATAGCAAAAATTTTATAGAAAAGGCAGAGTACTATTTGACACATGAAAAAGAGCGACATCAAATTACAGAGAATGGATACCAAATGGTAAGAAAAAAGCATTCAGCTCCTGTTCGTGCGCAACAGTTAGTGGAAGAGATAGAAAAAATTATAGATCAACATAGTAAATAAAATCTCTGCAAAAGCCTATGGTGGTAAGGCAAATATATAAATCTGGAAACAACTGCAATAAAGGAGCGCATCCCAGACTTCAAGTAAACTTTCCCCTTGCATAAGCGCGATTTTGCAGGTGTTGGAAGATTTATATATTTGCCTTACCACCTACGTTGGCAGAGCGCAATAAAAGACAAAGTCTAATGGATCGTTTATTTAACTTTGTCTTTTATGATGTTAAAAAATAGTAAATCCACTAAAACCTACAGAATATCGAATGGGCGCATTTCTCACTTTGTAATATAGTTGTTCATCATTTATAAGCAGAGGCACTGTATGAAAATGTCTTTTGTTGATTTCCAAGATCCATATTTTTTGAGCAGTATCGATGAGGATATCGATGCCTATATCTCCAAAGTGTTCATTGGATGCATCTAACATCCCACAGGCGAGTTTGCATGTATCCAGGACTTCCTTTCTTTTTATACTGATTTCTTCGTGGTTTAGGTGCAGTGCTCTAGATAAAGCTTCCTCAAAAGATAAATACAAGGCATCTGATTGATAGTTAGAATGCAGTCCATTACGTTGACCGAGGCTTGCTACGATTGCAGTACAATTCCACTTTAGAGTCTCATCCTTTTGCATGATCACTCTAAAGTCTATGCACCGAGCATCATATTTAATGGGTTGTAGGGCTTGTTGGAGGATGTACGGCTTTTTATATTTGAGACTGTGCAGACGTTTTTGTGCTGCGTCTCTAGAAGCAAACAGGGTAGGAGATTTCTCGTATTTTCCTTGAATCCAATATCCATCAGAGGATTTCAATATTTTTATGATTCCGTATCCTCGGCTTCCTTGTATTGGTTTTAGTAATATGCTCCCATATTGTTGTAGCATATGATCTATATCATAAAACCTAGATAGTCGTTTGGTATAAGGGATATAAGGATAGATCAGTGGATCGTTTCGTGTCATCTGCCAAAAATTCCATTTATCTAAGGAGCTAGAGTTAAATACCTTACTTCCCGTCAGTTGTTTTAAGATTCTAAGGCTGCTACTTGAGTAATTTCCTCTATTGTATAGGACATCGGGTATAGGAAATGTTCTGTATTTCCACTTTTCATGGCTCAGATGTGCAGTAGAATCATAATAGTATCCATTCACCGTTTGGGTATTCATATCAATGCTATCAATGCTGAAAACGTATAAAAGCCCATAAAAGTTACTATAGTCAAGGGCAAAAACAAGGAGTGCCTTAAGTAGTTTGGGTGTGAGGTCTCTACATTTACTAGTGAATAGTAGTCCGATCAAAGGACCAAGTACAAGTTCTTCATCGATCAATTTAAGCTGATAGGGGAGTGCAAGAGGGATGGATAAAAACTGAGCCACATCGTTAGATAGGATAATGGTATCTTTTGCAAGATCTTCTTGTAATTCTAATTGGATTATGGATTTTTTGTTTCCTGCTCGTAAAACGATGGAATCTAGAGTTTGTAGAAAAAGATTTTCCCCTACTTCTGTGGGGATCACTACTTTTCCTTTTAGGTTTTCGTCACATTGTAGATGATAAAACATATTAGACGCCCCCTTTTGAAACATTTATTTATTACTCTAAATTATGCCTATCAGTAATAGAGTGTGATTTTATAGACAACTTTTGTTGGGGTAGTAACTGTATGTAAGATCAAAGCATATTATATAGGAATTGTAATTACTTTTATTTTGCAGCATTGTACAGTCAGCGTTAAAAATGTGAATGAAATTACATCAAGAGGTGGAAATATATGGATGAAATATATTCAATTAGGTTGCTTGATCAAATCGAGTCACAATGTATATGCCATACCCAAACAGCCAACAAATTAGGCGTTATGGGACAAAAAAGAGGGTTTGTTAGTTTTGGATGCAAAAGAAAATATATCACTATGGTTATATCTGATGAGATGGCACCCAATGAGATCTTTTTGTCTAGAGATATCGTACAAGATATTAAGCTCCCTTTGGATCTTTGTTATGAAGTACAGCGTAGAAATCATGAGATCATGATCGGACCGTTTATTGGAATATTGATGGAATATGAAAGTAGGAGAATGACCGAAAAATTTTTACAACGGGCGCTGATATTTGCACGAGAATATGAAAAGCTTCATGGAGCACTTATTATTTTTGCATTGGATCAAGTGAATACAAAAGATCATACCATAGAAGGATACTGCTATAAGCCGCATGAAAAACAGTGGGAGAAAGGTATATTTCCTTACCCCAGTGCCATTTATCGACAAATATATAGAGGGATGGAGGATCTGACTCCCCAGTGGAAAAATCATTTTTTATCGGTAATAGGAGATCGGTTATTTAATAACTATGTATTTTATAAATGGGAAATGCATGAATGGTTTTATAAAGATGATAGAACTAAAATGTATGTGCCAGATACAGTGATATATCATGGTCAAGACAATATGATGAGGATGCTTGAAAAATACCCTAGTCTATATGTAAAACCGATAGAGGGCACGTTTGGAGTGGGGGTTGTTCAAATCACAAAGGAGAAGCAGTCAATCGTATTTCGCTATCGAAAAAAAGGAAGAAATAGACGTTTGGTATACACCGATAAAAATTCTATTGAAAGAGTATGTACAAAGCTATTTTCTCCGACTCAATATATTATTCAGCAGGGCATAGATCTTCTGACATATGAAGATCGGATAGTAGACTTTAGGATCGTAGTACAGAAAGATACAGGAGCGCATTGGAAATGCAAAGGCATTTTTGCTCGAATGGGAGCCTCAGAGAGTGTAGTAAGCAACTCTACCAATGGTGGGAAGTGCATGGAAATCACGGAGTTTTTTACAAAACGGATATCTCTCTCCAAAGAAAGAATACAGTTTTGGAAGGGAAAGATGGGAATGATAGGAGAGACCATAGGACAAATGTTGGATGAATTTGGAATACATTGTGAAACGATAGGAGTAGATCTAGGAATGGATCACCAAGGAAACCTTTGGATCATAGAGATCAATAATCATTCACCAAGACCGGAAATTGCCTTGGTCTCTGGGAAAAGGCAATTGTATTATGAAATAAAAGCAAGTCCTCTTTTTTATGCAAAATCAATGATCGGGTTTTAGAGGATGGGAGTGGGGGATTCTATGTTTGGAATATTATGCAGCAGTGGATCTGAGATGCAGTATGCAAAAATGTTTGCAGCTCTACTAAAGAAAAGTGATAGAAAGTATCCTGAAGTCATTATATTTACTCTCTCCAATGTGGATGTTGGGTCAAAGACAGTAAAGGGAACTTCAATCATAAAAGGAAGGAGTAAACCGCGACAAGTGGCTCTTCCTTCTATTATTTTTAATTATTCCATACAAAAAAAAATGAGCAATAGAAAAAAAATCAGAGCTTTATATGAACTAGATCATATTGAGATACTCAATGTATCCAATCGGTTTAATCAATGGATGATGCTGAAGATCCTTGCTTCTTCTCCAGAAACTGCAAAATATGTGCTTCCTCACGTACTCTGTAAAAAAGAAGAACTAAGAGAAAAGCTAGATACAGATGAAAATTATTTATGTATGCCTAAAAAGGGAGCTAATACGGCAGCTATCCAATATCTATCTAAAGGAATAGAAGAAAAAGAATCACAAAGAGAAAAAATATTTTTAAAAGTGCCTGATATATCAAATGAAAAAGAAGATATTTCTGTGATCAGAGTATATTTGCAGCGTGGGTTACAAGAGCAATGGACAGTGATTGGAAGTAGAATGGTAAATGGATATAAGGATGAAAAGTGCATAGCCTCGGTGGATAGTATTACTTTACTAGTTATTAATTATATCACAAAATTCATTCATAACATGGGTACTGTATTTATTGATTTTTTCATAGATGAAAAGGGAAATTTGTTTTTTCTTCATTTAGGAGGATGGGATCAAAGCTTCTTCCAAAGAGTACAAAATAAACAGGAAAAGAAAATTTTTGCCTTAGCCTTAAAAGAGTACTATCTTTTACTACAATCCAATCATCAGAACGAGTAGGAGGGAGATCATGGCTCTAGTCATACAAATACATTCTATAGATACACAAGTTCCAATACTTGTTATGGGTGAAAATACAGCTTCAAAGTTGGGTGTAGCAGGCAAAAAGAGAGTATATATAAGCTTTGGAGCAAAAAAGCATTTTGTAACTGTGGAGATACAAGATTATGTAGAAGAAGATGCAATTCATTTAGCGGATAAGGTAATACAAGAACTGTATATTCCATTGGGTCTGCCCTATGAAGCAATTTTCCGTGAAAATGAAATTTTGATAGGTCCTCTGATCGGTATTTTAGTATCAAAAAATAAAATAAAGTTAACAGAAAATAAGCTGCATAAGTTGCAAAAAAAAGTCCGTCAATATGATAAAGTTCATGGATCAATCATTGTATTTGCATTAGATCAGATCAACAAAGAAAAACTATTGATAGAGGCATATTACTATGATCCCAATCAAAAAGGATGGAATAAGGAAAAATTCCCCTATCCTTTAGTGATTCTACGGCAGATCACACTCACAGAGGAATGGAGAAATCACTTTTTAAATGTCATCGGGGATGGGCTTATTAGTAATTATCATTTTAATAAATGGGAGATGGTGGAGTGGTTTGCAGATGATTTATCCATCTCTACACATCTCCCTAAGACAGTTTTGTATCAAACACCTGAAGATGTATTCGTTATGCTTAGTCAGTATGGCAGCGTATATGCAAAGCCGATTGGGGGCATGCAGGGAGCAGGGATAGTAAGAATAAGTAAAATAGACGAAAGATATGTACTTGAATATCGTAAAAAAGATACAAATCATCAAGTATGTATAACAGACAAGAAAGAGGTAGTTAAAGATATGACTACCTTTTTTGACAGATCTGATTATTTGATCCAGCAACCTATTGAATTATTACAATATAATGAAGGCAGTATAGATTTTAGAAGTGTAATACAAAAGGATGAAATGGGACAATGGAATTGCATCACCATCATGGCTAAAATTGGTGCAGCAACAAGTATCGTAAGCAATATACACAGGGGTGGGAAGGGACTAGGCGCAAAAGAGGCTCTTCAATTAGTATTTGCAGGTGAACCAGAAATAATATCTGAGTGGATAAGTAGACTACAGACTTTTTCTTTAGAAATAGGTAAAAAAGTAGACAGTATAGGGATACGCTGCGTCAACCTAGGGATTGATCTCGCCATCGATATGCATGGAAAACTGTGGCTCATAGAAATTAATAATCGAGATCCAAATCTCATAGCCGTATTGTTTGCAGATGGAAAAGAAGCTTTTTTGGATGCGGTATCCGCCCCTTTACTATATGCAAAACATGTAGCTGGATTTAGGCATCTTCAAGAAAATATATAGTTGATATGTAATTTGAGCAAAGTAAAGGAGTTGTAGAACCTAATGGGAGATGAAGAAGCAATCAGAAAGACAAAATCTCGACTGCCGCTTGGTAAGTACAAGAGATGGAAATATCTTTATGCGCTAGAAGATGTAAAAAACCATCTACCGATTACCAGGATCTATTTACCTCGTAACCTGTATAAATTTCTTCGTCTATGGAGAATTATTTTCTTGAAGCCTAATAAAAGTGAAAGTGGAGAAGGTGTCATGAAGATACAAAAAGAGGGACATCATTTGTATGTACACTATCAAGATATACAGTATGTTTTTGAGCATAGTAGGGAATTTGACCAATGGCTCACGCCTATGCGGAGGAATCGATTGTTTTTGATGCAGCAAGGAATTAATCTTGCCAGAATAAATGGAAACCCAGTTGATATACGCGCGATTATTCAACTAAACAAAAGTGGTATGTGGGAGCTAACGGGAATATATGCTAGGATGGCAAAGGCAGGATTCTCTATTACCAATATAGAAGCAGGAGGGCAGAGAGTCCCTATACAGGAATATTTACATGCAGTAGAGAAGGATCCTCATATACAAAATATATATATGAGTAAAATGGAAAAAGTTGCGGTAAATGTGGGAAATGCCTTGGGTAAGCAATTTCGTAATACAGTATATGGAGTAGATCTTGGGATAGATATAACAGGGAAAATATGGATTATAGAGGTGAATACTCAGCCTACTTTAAAGGGATTGGCATCCTTTGATGCTAAAATGTATTTAAAAATTAAGGAAATTATTAGGTATCATAAAAATAAAGAATTCCTATCCTCAAAAAAATCGATATAAAAGAAATAAATAAAAGACTGCTGCGGGCAGTCCTTTTGTATTAATGCTCAATATCTTCTGTTTTAAATTGCTTAATACAAGGACGGCCATCATGCATATATTTAATATTATAGTAATCAGTTGATTTGTGTAAGAGGGCAATTTGTTCAATACCATATTTTGATAAGTACTCTTCTCTTTTGTGGATGCTGTTTTTTAAATCATCTTCGTTATCAGACTTATTGGACAACTGATATTGAAGCTTTGCCCAATCAAATAATACGT
>CALKRZ010000216.1 GCA_937989765.1 uncultured Clostridia bacterium
GCAGAACAATTAGGTGTGAGTGAAGAGGAAGTTACAATGGAGGCTTCTTTTCAAGAAGATTTAGGGGCTGATTCCTTAGATTTATTTCAGATCATTATGTCATTAGAAGAAGAGTTTGAAATGGAAATACCGAATGAAGATGCAGAAACGATCAAAACAGTAAACGATGCAGTGAAATATATAGAATCTAAACAGAAATAAAATCAGAGTATTTCTGATTTTCCTATAGTAGGAGGGAAGAGATGAGGAAGTCCATTTTTTGTGAAATGGTCAATATCCAGTATCCGATCATACAGGGGGGCATGGCTTGGGTTGCAGATAGTTCTCTTGCCGCCGCCGTGTCAAATGCAGGAGGATTGGGGTTGATTGCAGCTGCCAATGCGCCAGTAGACTATGTAAGAGAAGAGATTCGGAAAGCAAAGAAATTAACTGATCGACCTTTTGGGGTAAATATTATGCTTCTTTCTGATAATGCAGAGGAAATGGCTCATATGGTATGTGAGGAAGGGGTCAAGGTGATTACTACAGGCGCAGGCAATCCTGGCAAGTACATGGAAAAGTGGAAATCTCATGGCATTATCGTGATGCCTGTAGTACCCTCCGTGGCACTGGCAAAGCGAATGGAGCGATATGGTGCAGATGCGCTGATCGTAGAGGGTTGTGAGGCTGGAGGGCATATTGGAGAGCTGACGACGATGGTACTCGTTCCTCAAGTGGTGGATGCCGTGCGTATTCCTGTCATTGCAGCAGGAGGCATCGGAGATGGTCGGGGTGTGGCAGCAGCATTTATGTTAGGAGCTTCAGGGGTTCAAGTAGGCACCAGATTTTTAGTGGCGCATGAATGTACCATTCATACCAATTATAAACAAAGAGTGCTATCAGCCAAGGATATAGATACTGTCGTAACGGGAAGAGCTACAGGGCATCCTGTCCGTAGTATTCGCAATCAACTGTCCCGTAAGTTTCAACTGCTAGAAAAAGAAAATGCCTCTCCAGAGCAGTATGAAGAAATGGGGAGAGGTGCCCTTCGGATCGCAGTCAGAGAAGGAGATGTGGATCGCGGTTCTATCATGGCTGGTCAGATTGCAGGTCTTATTCATAAAGAACAAAGTTGTCGTGAAATCATTGAAGAAATGTTTGCAGAAGCAAAAGAAAAAATCGATAAAGCAAATCAGTGGATATAAAGAATGGATTTCAGAAAAAGTATGTGGTAAGGCAAATATATAAATCTAGAAGCAACTGCAAAATCGTGCTTGTGCAAAGGGTAAGTTTAGTTGAAATCTGGGACGCACTCTTTTGTTGCAGTTGTTTCCAGATTTATATATTTACCTTACCACCACATACTTTTTCTGAGATCCTAAAGAAAATAAGGGTCGACAAGAAAGGGGAGTAGATCCCGTGAGTAAGATTGGATTTTTGTTTGCAGGGCAGGGAGCACAATATGTGGGGATGGGGAAAGAGTTATATGAACATTTCTCATGTGCTACACAAATATTTGATAGGGCTTCTGAGGCAGTAGGATTTGATCTCGCAGCTTTGTGTCACAAAGGCCCGATAGAGGAACTAAATAGCACAGAAAATACGCAGCCGGCAGTAGTAACTACTAGTATCGCGGCGCTTGCAGTACTTCAGGAGCACGGTGTGAAAGCAGATGTAGTCGCAGGACTGAGTTTGGGAGAGTATTCTGCGCTATACTGTTCTGGTGTATTTGATTTGACTACAGTCGTAAAACTAGTACAAAAACGAGGTAAATATATGCAGGATGCTGTCCCACAAGGAGTAGGCACGATGGCAGCTATACTAGGGCTTCCTGCTCAAAGTGTAGAAGAGGCTTGTGAAGAAGCAAAAGACATAGGTATTGTAGAGATAGCCAACTATAATTGTCCAGGACAAATCGTAATAGGAGGCGACGTGAAAGCAGTTCACGCAGCTTGTGAGATTGCCGTACAAAAAGGGGCTATGAAGGCAGTACCTCTTTTGGTAAGTGCTCCCTTTCACACTTCTATGTTGGCTCCGGCTGCAAGAAAGCTTTCTGCAGAAATAGAACATATAGACTTAGGCAGTATGGACATTCCTATTATTAGTAATGTAACGGCTCAGTATATAGAGCAGATAGATCAGATAAAACCCTTATTGACACAGCAGGTGATGAAGCCTGTGTTATGGGAGCAAACCATACGACGAATGATGGCAGATGGAGTAGATGTTTTCGTAGAGATCGGTCCAGGCAAAGTGCTCAGTGGATTTGTAAAAAAGATCGATCGAAAAGCAGTCGTTGTTAATGTAGAAGATCTAAAATCCTTAGAAAAAGCAGTAGCGGTAGTAGGAGCGGTATTAGGAGGGAAATCATGCCAAGCAATAAAACAGCCGTAGTCACAGGAGCTAGTAGAGGGATCGGCAAAGCGATCGCCCTTATGCTAAGTGCGCAGGGAGTTAATGTAGTTTTGAACTACCGAAACGGTGCTGCGGCCGTAGAGGAAGTAGTCAAAGAAATTCAACAAAACGGTGGCAGTGCCATAGCAGTTCAAGGAGATGTAAGTAGCTTTCAAGATGCGGAACGACTTATGAAAACAGCTGTAGACCAGTTTGGTTCCGTAGATCTTTTGATCAATAATGCAGGTATTACCAAAGATACATTGCTACTTCGTATGAGTGAAGAAGATTTCGATACCGTAATTGATGTAAATCTAAAAGGTGCCTTTAATTGTATCAAACATGTGAGCACTATTATGTTAAAACAAAGATCAGGAAAAATCATCAATATATCTTCTGTCATAGGGGTCGTAGGGAATATAGGGCAATCCAATTATGCAGCTGCCAAGGCTGGGATCATCGGATTCACCAAATCCTGCGCCAAAGAGCTTGCTAGCCGAGGGATTACAGTGAATGCTATTGCACCTGGTTTTATACAGACGGATATGACGGATGGATTACATGAAAAAACAAAGGAAGCGATCTTATCCAATATCCCTTTAAAGAAGTTAGGAAGACCTGAAGATGTAGCGCATATGGTATGCTTTTTGTCTTCTGAAGGTGCCAATTATATTACGGGTCAAGTGTTTCATGTAGATGGCGGAATGGTGATGTAGGGAGGAATAGTATGAAGAGTCGTGTAGTGGTGACAGGCATGGGGGTTGTATCACCCATTGGAAATACAGTAGAAGATTTTTGGGGTGCAGTAAAGCAAGGTCAATGTGGTATTGATTTTATTACTAAGTTTGATACAGCAGATTTTCCGGTGAAGATCGCAGCCGAGGTCAAAGATTTTGATCCAGCACAGCATATGGATAAAAGAGAAGCACGAAGAATGGATCGGTATACACAATTTGCAGTAGCAGCAGCCAGAGAGGCGGTACTAGATGCAGGGCTCGATCTAGATACAATCTGTAAGGAACGATTTGGTGTGGTAGTGGGGTCTGGCATCGGAGGTATTGGTACCATCGAAAAAGAGCATGCAATCCTACAGCAAAAAGGCGCTAAACGGGTTTCGCCCCTTCTAATTCCTATGATTATTGGCAATATGGCAGCAGGCAATATTGCGATTCAATTTGGGGCAAAGGGTATTTGTACTACCGTGGTGACAGCCTGTGCGACAGGAACCAATGCCATAGGGGATGCTTTTCATATGCTGCAAAATGGAGCGGCGGATGTAATCATTGCAGGAGGAGCAGAAAGCTCCATCACACCTCTTTCTTTGGCAGGTTTTGCTTCTCTAACAGCACTTAGCACAAGTACAGACCCAAAGAGAGCGTCTATTCCTTTTGATGCCGATCGAGATGGATTTGTCATGGGAGAAGGAGCAGGGATTTTGATCGTAGAAACCCTAGAACATGCACAAAAGCGAAATGCTCGGATTTATGGGGAAGTAGTAGGCTATGGATCTACTTGCGATGCCTACCATATTACCTCTCCTGCACCAGATGGAGAAGGTGGTGCGAGAGCGATGAAACTGGCGATACAAGAAGCAGGAATCAATGAAGGCGAGATTTCTTATATCAATGCACATGGAACCAGTACATCGTATAATGATAAATTTGAAACCGCAGCGATCAAAGCTGTATTTGGAGAACAAGCGTATCAAATTCCTGTTAGTTCTAGCAAGTCCATGTTTGGACATTTGTTGGGTGCTGCAGGCGCTGTAGAAGCCATTGTTTGTATCAAAGCACTACAGGAAGGATTTGTGCCACCGACAGTGGGACTGATCAATCCCGATCCAGAATGTGATCTGGATTATGTACCTAATGTAGGAAGAAATGAAGCTCTTCAATATGCTATGTCAAATTCCTTGGGATTTGGGGGACATAATGCAACCATCGTCATGAAACGGTGGGAGGCGTAAGGAGGTATTGTATATGGATTATAAAGCGATTCAGGAACTGATTCAAGCGGTGAGTCAATCAGATCTTTATAGTGTGGAGATTCAGTCAGAAGGGCTTCAGATCAAGTTAAATAAAGGGCCCTGTGAGCAAGTGATCATGCAGACAGCACCCTACACAAATACGATGACGACCCCACAAATGGGGATGTCCCCACAAATGGGGAATCCATCAGGCATTACTGTACAGGCTCAGGATGAGGTAAAAGAAGTGATACAAACACCAGTAGAAGAAGGTTTTATTGTTACTTCCCCTATTGTAGGCACCTTCTATGGCGCAGGAAGCCCAGAGGCGCCACCGTTTATCAAAGTAGGCGATAAGGTAAAAAAAGGACAGAGTTTGTGCATTATTGAAGCGATGAAATTGATGAATGAGATCGAGTCTGAAGTAGATGGGGAAGTAGTAGAAATCCTTGTGCAAAATGAGCAGATGGTAGAGTTTGGACAGAAATTATTTAGAATACGGGTATAGAAAGAAGGCATGGTATGTTAGATAGTAAACAAATCCAAAAAATTATACCCCATCGGTATCCATTCCTTATGGTGGATACCATAGAATCCTTAGAACCTGGGAAAAAAGCAGCAGGATATAAGAATGTGACGATTAATGAGTATTTCTTTCAGGGGCATTTTCCAGAAGAGCCAGTGATGCCGGGTGTTTTGATCATTGAGGCATTGGCTCAGGTGGGTGCGGTAGCACTTTTGAGTGTCGAAGAATTTGCAGGAAAGATCGTATATTTTGCAGGCATTGATAAAGCTAAAATCAGGAAAAAAGTTATTCCGGGGGACGTACTAAAACTAGAAGTAGCGATCACAAAGATGAAAGGTCCCATCGGAGTAGGCAAGGCAGTGGCTTCTGTAAATGGCAAGGTAGCAGTAGAAGCAGAATTGACTTTTGCGATAGGGATATAAGAGAGGAGGGAGGAGATGTTCAAGAAAATTTTGATCGCCAACCGAGGGGAAATTGCTGTTCGAATTATACGAGCCTGTAGAGAAATGGGAATAGAGACGGTAGCAGTATACTCTCAGATCGATGCGGAGGCACTTCATACTCAGATGGCAGATGAGGCGGTATGTATAGGGCCTGCCAAGTCCAAAGACAGCTATCTTCATATGCAAAACATCATTAGTGCCACGGTACTTACAGGAGCGGAAGCAATACATCCGGGCTTTGGGTTTTTATCAGAAAATAGTGGATTTGCTCAAATGTGCCAAGACTGTAATATTACATTCATCGGTCCAGATCCTGCTATGATCGATGGTATGGGCAATAAATCTCAAGCTAGAAAAACCATGATCGCAGCAGGTATTCCTGTAGTGCCTGGTTCAGAAGGCAGTGTAGATACGATAGAGGAAGCCATAAAAGTAGCAGGACAAATAGGATTTCCAGTGATGATCAAAGCCTCAGCTGGTGGTGGGGGACGAGGAATGCGGATCGCCTATACCCAAGAAGAATGTATAAAAGCGTTTGAAACAGCCAAGGCAGAGGCGAAAGCAGCCTTTGGTGATGATACCATGTACATCGAAAAATTTGTAGAAGAACCGAAACATATAGAATTTCAGATCCTAGCAGATCAGTATGGAAACACTCTTTATCTAGGAGAGAGAGATTGTTCTATTCAAAGAAGAAATCAAAAGGTACTAGAAGAAGCTCCTTCACCTATCATGACTGAAGCGTTGCGGAGGGAAATGGGAGAGGTAGCAGTCAAGGCAGCCAAAGCTGTGAACTACAAAAATGCAGGGACCATTGAGTTTTTACTAGATAAATATAACCGATATTATTTTATTGAAATGAATACCCGTATACAAGTGGAGCATCCCATTACAGAGATGATCACAGGGATTGATCTGATCAAAGAACAGATCAAAATTGCAGCAGGATTAAAATTGACAGTAAGGCAGGAGGATATCATCCTCCGAGGCCATTCTATAGAGTGCCGTATCAATGCCGAAGATCCAGAACGTGGATTTACGCCGTCACCTGGAAAGATCACAACCCTTCATATCCCAGGAGGGCCAGGCGTGCGCATGGATAGTGCGGTATATCAAGGATATACCATACCCCCTACCTATGATTCTATGATCGCCAAACTCATTGTGTATGGCAACAATCGAGAAGAAGCTATAGCAAGGATGAAACGGGCATTAGGAGAATTCATCATCGAAGGAATTCATACGAACATTGATTTTCAGTATGCCATCATGAGCCAAGAGGATTTCATAAAAGGGCAGTATCACACAGGCTTTATCGCTACTATGCTTAATAAGTAATATTTTCTAGAGATACCAATTCCCTAAAGGGGGTGCCATATGCTCAAAGATTTTTTTAAGAAAACTAAATATGTAAAAATGGATGTAACATCGATAAAACAGGCTCATGTCCAACAAGAAGCAAAGCCTACAATTCCCACAGGTTTGTGGGTAAAATGTGAAGCCTGTGGGCAAACCCTGTACAGCAAGGATTTAGAAAAGTGCTATAAGACTTGTACGTACTGTGGTGCGCATTCACGAGTATCCGCTCCTGAGCGACTAGAAATGATCTTAGATGAAGGTAGTTTTGTGGAATTATATGGATCACTTAAGAGTTCTAATCCGCTGGGATATCCAAGTTATGATAAAAAAATTCAAGCGCTTCAAGAAAAGACAGGACTATCAGAGGCAATCGTTACAGGTCGAGGTAAAATTAAAGATCAAGATACAATGATAGGCGTTATGGACAGCCGATTTATGATGGGGAGTATGGGATCGGTGGTAGGAGAGAAAATCACCAGATTGATCGAAACTGCCACAGAGAACAGGCTGCCAGTAGTGGTATTTACGGCGTCGGGTGGAGCTAGAATGCAGGAAGGAATTTTTTCTCTCATGCAGATGGCAAAAATCAGTGCCGCCCTATCTCGTCACAATGAGGCAGGATTAGTATATATTGTGGTGCTGACAGATCCTACCACAGGGGGAGTCACGGCTAGCTTTGCAATGCTGGGGGATGTGATTTTAGCAGAACCAGGTGCGCTGATTGGTTTTGCAGGTCCACGCGTGATAGAGCAGACGATCAAGCAAAAGCTTCCTGAGGGTTTTCAGCGAGCAGAGTTTTTGTTGCAGCATGGTTTTGTGGATAAGATTGTCCCCAGAAATCAAATGAGGGAAACCTTAGGGTTGCTTTTATCCCACTATAAGGAGGGCATATAGATGGCATTGGGTTTTGAAAAAAATATGCTTGAGTTGCAGCAAAAAATAAAAGAATTGCAGAGCTTTTCAGAACTGCAGTCCATCGATCTGACAGAAGAAATCAAAACTTTAGAAGTAAGGCTTAAGAAAATGCAGGAGGAGATCTATGCCCATTTATCTCCTTGGGAAAAGGTAACCTTGGCTAGATTAGCAGAACGACCTACAGCGCTTGATTATATCCAGCGAATCTTTCAAGATTTTATAGAACTCCATGGAGATCGCTACTATGGAGATGACCCATCCATGATCGGAGGCATTGCTCTATTTGAAGGAAAAGCCGTTACGGTGATCGGTCAGCAAAAAGGAAGAAATACCAAAGAAAATATACAGCGTAATTTTGGGATGCCTCATCCTGAAGGATATAGAAAAGCCCTTCGCTTGATGAAGCAAGCAGAGAAATTTCATCGCCCCATCATCTGCTTTATCGATACGCCAGGTGCATTTTGTGGTCTGGGTGCGGAAGAACGGGGACAGGGAGAAGCCATCGCCCGAAATCTGATGGAAATGGCAAATCTCAAAGTACCCATCCTCTCCATTGTGATCGGTGAAGGAGGAAGTGGGGGTGCGCTAGCCCTCGGGGTAGGGGATGAAGTATGGATGCTAGAGCATGCGATTTACTCCATACTATCTCCAGAAGGCTTTGCCAGTATTTTATGGAAAGACAGCAGCCGTGCCAAAGAGGCTGCCGATATGATGAAAATTACCGCGCAGGATCTGCAGCGATTTGGCATTATTGATCGGATCATCAAGGAACCTCTGGGTGGTGCGCATAAGGATGTGGATAGGGCAGCAGAGTATATACAAGAGGTGATGAAAGAAGTATTACCAAATTTAGCAGGTAAATCGATCCAAGAACTTTCAAACCAGCGATACGAAAAATTTAGAAATATGGGGCAGCTACATGCCTAAAAGGGGCTGTCGCACTAAGTAATTAGTGCACAGCTTCTTTTTTGTATAAAAATAAATCCCAGACTCCGAAAAGTCTAGGATTTATGGTAAAATATCAGTATGCTAATACCAAATATCTTACAAAAAAATTATACCTCCA
>CALKRZ010000217.1 GCA_937989765.1 uncultured Clostridia bacterium
GTTTGGGTGAACAAGGTGGGTATCAATATGAGTGTGAGTATTCGAGAAGTGGCAAAAATAGCTAAAGTTTCTATCGCTACGGTATCGAGAGTGGTGAATAATAGTGCCGCCGTAAAAGAGGAAACCAAGAAAAAGGTATTAGAAGCCATAGAAGAAACAAGATATCAACCCAATGCAATTGCACGAAGTTTGAAAGTAAGTAAAACACATACGATTGGAGTGATTATCCCTAATATTGCGAATCAATTTGTGCCTGGAGTCGTACGAGGGATAGAGGATTGTGCTAGTGAACATGGATATACCATCATGGTATGTAATGGAGATGGCAATGATCAAAAAGAAAAGCAGTACTTACAGATCTTATATGAGAAGAGGATGGATGGTATAATTTTTATGAGTCATATGATATCTGATCAGGTAGCGCATAAAATATATAGTTTGAATATTCCTATGGTATTTATTAACACCTATGATCCAGAGAAAAAGTATCCAAGAGTAGGGATAAATGATACAAAAGCTGCATATGATGCAGTAGCCTACTTACTACAACAAGGACATAAGAAAATTGCAATGATTGGGGGTTTTCCAAAAGACCCGATCGCAAGTCGACCTAGATGGAATGGCTATAAAAAAGCCCTAGAGCAATTTGGAGTACCTTATGATGAAGACTTAATCACATGGGGAAATTTTAGCGCAGAAGAGGGATATCGGCTTGTTCATGAATATTATGTAAAAAGGAATATGATTCCTACTGCTATGTTTTGTGCGAGTGATACCATTGCGATAGGAGCGATGAGGGCATGGCAAGAAATTGGATATAGAATTCCAGAGGATATATCCGTAGTAGGGTTTGATAATATCAGTTTATCGCCCTTTTTGATGCCCCCACTCACCACTGTGGCACAACCCTTTTATCATATGGGTGAATCTAGTATGCGATTACTTTTGTCTCAAATACATGGAGAAAAAATAAAAAAGAAAAATATCGTTGTCCCTCATCAATTAATCTTACGAAAATCATCAAAGTAAAAAACCAACCGTTGTGGTTGGTTTTTTGACTAGGGTATTCATTTTATTTATATTTTTTGTGCGGAATTTTAGTTCAACCTCTGCACAGAATCAACCGCTGTCTAGTCTAATAAGCCAAGAAGATTTATATGTATCTCATTGGTTCCACTAGAGGGTTCTATTTTTGCTGACGGGTCTTCGCCGAGGAGTTGGAAATTTTCTTTTTCAGCACCACAGTGAGGGCATTTGTGAGGCACCTCATCGCCCTGATCTACATAGCCACATACAGAACATTTCCCAGCATTCATACTATTCCTCCTTTGCATGATGAGCTCTTAAGTGAAATTACTAAAAAAGAATTAACTATATATTTTACAATTCATTTCATAGATAGTATGTCGCGATATGGAGTGCATTAAAACATAAATAATAAGAAAATCTATAGAAGGCATGATGTTTGTGTAAAATGTAACAATTTTTTTAGTCATTGCTAATTTATTCTACATTCTGTACAATGATGGAAGAGGAGGTTCGATAAATGGAAAAATTCACGGGCGCAGCGGTACAATTACCTTTTGATAAAATAAATACCATTGAAGGATATAAAAAGATTCTCCATTATTCTATAAGAAAATTAAAACAAAAAAATGTACAACTGGCAGTATTGCCTCCTTATCTATTTATCTTTCTTCAATCTCTTCAGTGGGAGCAGAATCTAGATTTTCAACAAGGATTTATGTATTTTGCAGAACAGGATACAGAGTATAATAATCAATTAGCAAAGATACATCAGGAAATCGCAAGACAATACAGCATTTATTTGATACCGGGTACAACAATAGAAAAAAATAGAGATGGCATGTTTCATAGTGCTTGGATTATTTCACCCCAAGGAGATATTATAAGCAAACAATACCAAACACATTTAGCACCATGGGAACAAAAGCTTCAATTATCTAGGGGTAAAACATTAGATCCTATTTCTCTGCCTTTTGGAAGAGTGGGAATGCTCTTATCTACTGACTGTTGGCAACCAGAAGCAGGAAGGATATTGTCTAAAATGGGAGGGGAAATATTTATTGGGCTACAGGGGATGCAGGAAAAAAACAATGTATGGATGCAAATGTCAGGTCTATGGCAGCTCGTGCAGCACAATAAGGTATGTGGTATAGAATGCTGTTTTGATGGAATGCTACTTCAAACTAAACTTTATGGTCAATCTATGTTACATATACCCAGGAAACAATGCCAAAACAAGATTGGCATTGTGGGTAGAATACTTTCTGGTAGTACAGGGCTTGTTTTTGGAGAGTTCACACAAAATAAAGAACATCCTTCAGTATATTATGCTGGATACAAACAGTTTTCTAATTTGCATATCTGAAAGTTAGGTGAGATAGTATGGGTGTACAAGAATGGTTAAATGGATTATTGCATAAACGAAAGATCCCTTCAAATAATGCGATCTATAGCTATATTAAAAACAAAAAGCCAGTAAAATCTTCAGGATGGAATGAATATAATAAAACGGATGTTCGTATTGCGGTAGTGCAAATGAAGGCGAGACTCTACAAACATTGGAAATTATATGTAGATCAGATTTGTTTCTATGCAGAAGAGGCCTCAAGACATAAAGTTCAACTACTGGTGTTTCCAGCCAATAATAGCCTCCAACTTATGTCTTTGCATCCATTATATCGTAAAAATTCTCAGGAGATTCATCTAGTAATTCAAGACATGGCATGGTATATGGAGGATTTTGTAATTAGAGTATATGGAGGAATGGCTAAAGCATTTGGGATATATATTGTAGCAGGAAGTTATTTTGTGAGGGGTCATGACCAAGAGTTGTATAATAGAGCCTATTTATTTGGTCCGACTGGAGCACTTATTGGAACACAGGAAAAGATGGAACTCACTTCTATAGAAGAAGTGTGGGGCATTCATAGAGGCAAAAAAGTACATACTTATGAAACACCTATAGGGTGTATTAGCATGGTCATTGGAACAGATGAGATGTGTTTTGAAGCATATAGAACAGCACACTTTCAGGGAGCGGAGATTGTAACCTTGTTGACTGCTGATGAAGAAGAAGGTTCTATCTTTAGACAGATAGAAGGATTGTGGGCACGGGTTCAGGAAAATAGAATTTGTGGAGTTAGAAGTACATTGGTTGGAGATATAGGGCCATTTAGCTATACGGGAAAATCAGCTATATATGCACCCATTTCTATTACGCCTCAAGAAGATGGCGTGTTAGCAGCAGCGCAAAGGTCAGATCAAGATGTACAATTGATCAAAAGTATTAACCTCGTTGAAATGCAGGATAAAGTGGATGAAAGGTACATTCCCAAAGACTATAATGTTGAATTGTATAAAAAGTATTTTCCAATAATATATCCTGAAAATAAAAATTAGACGGTTTGCTATGGCAAACCGTCTAATTTTGTTGAATAAGAACTATAAAAAATTAATAACCCTCGACAGTAATGACTAAAATCCGTAAAGAATATATGGTAATATATTCCAGTAGCCATTATGTAAATACAAGGGGGATAAGATATGAAAGGATTTTCAAAAGATGCAGGAAGCAAGTTTAACCTGCCAGTTAATATTAAGCAGATCGGAAGTATCGGGGAAGAGCTCCGTATTTATTTAGAAGATTATGTATATACGTATCTGTATCAATATGCAAAAAGTGATGAAGGCAAAGAGAAAGTAGCTGTATTGGTAGGGCAGCATATAGAACAAGATGGACAAACAATATTGTTAATCAGTGGTGCCATCCAAGGGAAATACAGCAGGCAGGAAAAAGGAAATGAGATATTTACAGAAGAAACGTGGAAGTATATTGATGAAAAGATGGAGCAGTATTTTGAAGGATTAGAAATAGTAGGGTGGATGCATACACAACCCGGCTATGGAGTATTTCTTTCTTCGGTGGATACGGAATATCATAGAGAAAGGTTTCAGAAAGCATATCAGATTCTTTTTGTCGTAGATTCAACGGAGCGATTGGATGCATTTTTTGCTTGGAATGAAGAAGAGATCATAGAAACACTAGGATATTTTATCTATTATGATCGCAATGAACAGATGCACGATTATATGTTGGACAACCGTGTGATTAAAATGAAAGTTCAAGAAGCAGAACAAGATGTAGTTGTAAATATTAAAAAGCAAGATCGTATTAGACGACAGGATATACACCATAAAAAACTTATCAATATGCTTTCTAGTTTAAGTGCTGTTTTATTTCTAGTTTGCTTACTTATGGGGATTGGATTGATTCAAAATGGAGATCGAATTTCACGTTTGGAGACTCAACTCAAAAATATCGATGGGGCTTACAAAAATGTAGTCGCACAAATCAAAGCAGATAAAGCACATTCGGTATTTGCAGCACAAGCCACTGAACAATATTCGGCTACTGAAGTCATAGATCGAGTGGAGCCAGAACCTGTAATAACCCAAGTATCTAAAGAAGCACAAGAAATGTCATCCCAACCTGTAGAGGAAGTTATTTTAATAGATGAATCTATAGCACTATCTTTGCATGAACAAGTAGAAAAAATAGAAGAAGAGACAGTGATAGTAAATGAATCTTTAGATTCTTCTAAACCAGAACCCTCTCCATCTGTAGTGGAGCAACCAAAACCTGTAGTAGCAGAGGTAGATATTCCGACACAATATACAGTAGCAGCAGGAGATAGTCTTAATTATATTAGTTATAAGATTTATGGAACCACAGGACTTGTAGCTAAGATTATGCAAGCCAATGATATAGATGATCCCAATAAAATCTACGCAGGAAAAGTGCTTAAGTTGCCTAAACCATAGCATATCAAAAGCTGAAGGAGTCCCCTTCAGCTTTTGATTATCATCTATTGAGTTAAAGCCTCCATTTGTGTGAGAAGCTCTTCAAAAACTTTTAATGCTCTTTCTATGGGTTCGGGGGTTGTCATATCAACACCTGTTTTTTTGAGAATCTCTATAGGGAAGTTACTATTTCCGCTTTTTAGGAAGGTGATATATTGATCAACTGCTTCAGGATCACCGGTTAGTATTTTTTGAGATAAAGCAATGGCAGAGGAATATCCAGTGGCATATTGATATACATAAAATCCATTATAAAAGTGAGGAATTCGCGCCCATTCCATAGTAATATCATCATCGATCACTACATCTGATCCGTAATACTGAACATTTAGATCTCGATATACGGCACAGAGCACATCGGGAGTTAGAGATTCCCCCTTTTCTATCATTTCATGAGTGATCTTCTCGAATTCTGCGAACATAACTTGTCGGTATAGTGTGGTGCGGAATTGTTCCATATAATAGTTCAGTAGATATTCCTTTTCCTTGGGCGCTGTAGTATGGGCCAGCATATATTCCATAAGCAGGGCTTCATTCACTGTGGATGCGACTTCGGCTACAAAGATCTTATAGCCTGCATAGATATACGGTTGAGCTGCATCAGAATAATAAGAATGAAGTGCGTGACCCATTTCATGAGCCAAGGTGAACATATTATTTACATTGTCCTGATAGTTAAGTAATACATAAGGATGAGTACCATATGCACCCCAAGAATAGGCGCCACTTCTTTTACCTTTGTTTTCATAGACATCGATCCAACCAGTATTATAACCATCGCGCAGTATTTTTAAGTACTCTTCTCCTAGAGGTGCTAATGCTTTCTCGATCGTTTTCTTTGCTTCTTCGAAAGGAATGGAGATATCTACATTTTGTACGATAGGCGTATGTAGATCATACATATGTAGTTCTTCTAGACCTAATCTTTTTTTTCGAAGAGCCATATATCGGTGAAGCAAAGGGAGGTGGTTGTGCACAGTATCGATCAAGTTCGTATATACAGTAAGAGGCGTATTATCTTCATGTAAGGCAGCATGAAGGGCAGAGTCATATTTTCGCACTCGTGCGAAAAATACTTCTTGTTTTACAGAAGCACTCAATGTAGCAGCTAAGGTGTTTTTTTGCTGCTGATAGCTAGTGTATACGGCTTTAAAGGCTTCTTGACGAACTCGGCGATCCTTACTTTCGAGGAAGGTGATAAATCGTCCATGGGTTACTTCCACCGATTGATCATTCTCGTTCTTTATAGTGCCAAATCGAATATCGGCATCATTAAGCATAGAAAAGATGGACTTGGGTGCTTGGGCTAGCTCACCCGCTTGAGCCAATATTTCCTCTTGATCTGCAGAAAGAATATGAGCCTTTTGTCTGATTAGATCCTGTAAATAGTGTGTATAAACTTCCATCTCCTTAGAATCACGCATAAAAATATGGAGTGTATCTGTAGGAATGGTTAAGATCTCTGGAACAATAAAAGAAGAAGTACTAGAAGCTTTAAT
Source organism: uncultured Clostridia bacterium (assembly GCA_937989765.1). GTDB lineage: Bacteria > Bacillota > Clostridia > Lachnospirales > CALKRZ01 > CALKRZ01. The sequence goes on from CALKRZ010000217.1 coordinate 6,387, forward strand.
GCTCAGCGTTTGTGCTTGATCTGAAAGCCCTTGATAAAAGCTGTTGGTACTATCTTCATGAAGACGCATAAAAGCATACGTATAAATTCGCTCTATCTTTTTTGAAATTTCATTCGCGAGCTGTAGACACTTAAGTAATGTATCAGAAGAAGTAGCCAAACTTCCTTTAAATGCTTCTAGTTGAGGGAGATTTTGTGCAGTTTCTTCATATTCTTTTTTAAAGGCTTCATCAGAGACATAGATATCCTCTAGTTTCCATTTGTAGGTAGCTTCTATCTCATTTCGGTTGGGCAAAGCTTGTATTGTATCTTGTGACATTGTATGAACTCCTTTCAAATCAATATAAGGTCATTATACCATACAGCATCTATTTTTATAAAAATATATTGTAGGCTATCAAAAAAGATCTCTGAAGGATCAGAGATCTAAGAACAAATGCTTACAACCAATAAAATCCATAAGGAGGAAGCACGAGGGCATTTTCTCTATAAAGGATTGGCTGATCTAGTAAGTCATATTTAGCAGAAGATTCATTGGTAAGCGTAATAACCTGTTCTTTTGCAGATAGGTTGTGTAGAAGGGTTACTTGTTCTTCTTCGATTTGTCTTGTGTAAGATAATACATGGGCATTTATAGTTTTATCTATATTATGTACATCCAACATGGTTAATGTACCTCTACCGAATACTTTATGCTCTTTGCGAACATGCACCAATTTTTGAATACAGGTATAGACTTGATAGGCTAAAGAATTTGGATTTTTTAGATCTTCTTCTGCTTGAATCCAATCAATCCGACCGCGAACTAGATACCGACTGTCTTTGTAGCCTGTTTCTGCATACATTTCTTCATAAAATGCTTTGTCATTGGTTTTGGCAAATTCATCCCCGTAGTAAATGATTGGAGTACCTAAAAGGGTAAACATAATAGAATATGCCAATCGAATTCTACGAATATCTGAGTCCAAAAGAGATGCCAATCTTGCAGAAATGCCTTCACCCTCACGAAAATCCCAAGAAGGGTCTTTGGCATAATATTGATGTACCTGTGCTCTTTCTTCTGGAGTCACCATCTCGAGTGTTAGCTCATCATGGCAGCGTAAAAACATAAACCATTGACAAGCAGGAGGAATCGCAGGCGTAAAATCAGGATGCATCACCCATTCGATCGCATCTTTCTTTTCTTCAGCCATGGCTCGATAAATACGAGGCATCACAGGGAAGTGGTAGGCAGCATGGCATTCATCTTCTGTTCCAAAATAAGCCACTACATCTTTAGGAGGCTGGCAAGCTTCTGCTAGGAGTAGTGTACCGGGTTCAAGGTAGTCAAATACAGCGCGCAAGAATTTTACGATAAGATGAGTTTTTTCGAGGTTTTCACAGTTGGTATCTTCTTCTTTCCAAAGATACGGTACTGCATCGGCACGAAATCCATCAATACCTTTTATCTTCCAATTGATAAGGATTTTGGTCATAGCGACTAAGACTTCAGGATTACGATAGTTTAGATCTGGTTGGATTTCAAAAAAACGATGAAAATAGTATTCTCCTGAAATCTCATCCTTTTCCCAGTTGCTAGTACACATACCCTTGAATATGATGCGAGCTTCTTTATATTTTTCGGTTGTATCACTCCAAATAAAGTAGTCTCTTTTTGTAGAATGTATAGACTTTCTTGCTTCTTTAAACCAAGCGTGGTCTACTGAGCAGTGGTTGAGTGCAATATCAAAAATGACTCTAATGTGGCGGTCGTGGGCTGCTTTGATAAAGTCAGCAAATATAAGATCTTTCTCATCGGTAGAAGCATCTGCAGCACAACCAAGGAGATCACTGCGGATTTTTTCATAGTTAGAAATATCAAATCCTGCATCTTTCATGGGTGATTCTAGTACAGGAAGAAGCCAGATGCAGTTTACTCCCAAGCTCTTTAGGTGATCTAGTTTTTGTGTTAAACCTGAAAAGTCCTTATTAAATAAATCAGCATATGTTGAATAAATGACGGCATCTTTATACCAAGTAGTATCGGGGGGCTGAACTTTTGAAAAATGAGTGTTTTTTATATCAGCTAAATCAGTCATAAAACGCTCAAGCGTAGGTGTAGAAAATTCACAAACTCCTTCATAGATTTGTTTCCATAGGTGTTGTATTTTTTCCATAAAGTTTTATCTCCTTTTAAATGTAATCGATTCCAATATAATTGTATTGTATCATTTTAATTATGAAATGTCACTAACTAAAGTTATATAATTTGGACGGAAAAAGTATAAAATTATACAAAGTAGTAGCGCGTTCATAATGTTGGCTAAGTTAAAGAAGTGTATTTGCATATAAAGATACAATATAGACAAAAAAATAAAAAAAACATTGCCATGCATAAATATTTCGTTTATAATAAAATTGTAATCGGTTACACTGTTATGTGTGAGGCGAGGAAATAATACACTTTTACATCCGTAAGAGTGATTATTTTATAAATCTTTATAAAATAAGGGGGAATTTGAAATGGCTTTATTGAAAAGATGTGTGGCAGTTGGATTATCAGCAGCAATGCTCGTGTCATTAGCGGGTTGTGGTGGACAAGCACAGCAGCCAACAGGTGCACCAACAGCGAAAGAAACACCAGCAGCTACAGAAGTACCAGCAGCACAAGATGATACTAAACCTGCTGAAAAGGTAACAATCGTATTTGCAAGAGGTATGGATTCTACCAAAGCAAGTAACAATATTGTAGAAGCTTTCAATGCATCTAACCCTAACATTCAAGTGAAATTCCAAGAAATGCCTTCTGACTCAGGACAACAACATGACCAGTACGTGACTGCATTTTCTGCAGGCGGTAGCGAATATGATGTATTTGATGCAGACGTAATTTGGCCTGCAGAATTTGCTCAAGCAGGATATGCTTTAGCATTAGATTCTTATATCCAAAGAGATGGTATTAACATGGCTGACTATATGGAAGGGCAGGTAAGTGCGCTTAAATTCAAAGGTAAAATGTGGGGCATGCCTAAATTTACCGATGGTGGACTGTTATTCTATAGAACAGATATAGTAGATAAAGCACCAGGTACTTGGGATGAACTTATGGAAATGGCAAAAGCCAATAAAGGAAAAGAAGGCACTGAATTTGGTTTTGTATTCCAAGCAAAACAATACGAAGGTTTGGTATGTAATGCGATGGAATATATCGCGGCATATGGTGGACAAGTTGTAGATGGAGATGGTAATGTCACCATTGACAGCCCAGAAACAATCAAAGGTGTTCAAAAATACATAGACATAGTAAAATCTGATTTTGTACCCAATAATGTGACAACTTTTACAGAACCAGAATCTCATACAGCATTTATGGAAGGTAAATCTGTATTCATTCGTAACTGGCCATATCAATGGAACTTAGGAAATGATCCGGAAAACTCCAAGATCGCTGGCAAATTTGCCATCGCTCCTCTGCCAAAAGGAGATGCACGTTCTGCAGCAACTTTAGGTGGATGGGTATCTATGATCAACAAAAACTCTAAAAATCCAGATGCAGCTTGGGAGCTTTTGAAGTTCATGAATGGTGCAGAAGGTCAAAAGATTTCGGCAATGGATGGTGGTCTATCACCTACATATTTACCACTGTATAATGATGCAGATGTAATAGCCAAAAATCCACATTTTGGGGATAAAGGCTTTGTAGATGGACTTAAAGCAGCAGTGCCAAGACCAGTATCACCGATTTATCCAAAGCTTTCCGAAGTGATGCAAATCGAAATCTCTAAAGCATTAGCTGGAGAACAAACGGCTGAACAGGCTGTAAAAAATATGGATGCTCAGATGAAAGCAGCAGTAGCAGACGCGCAATAATAAGAATGATCATAAACTTAAAAAGCCATTAAGTCAGCGACTTAATGGCTTTTTAAAAAAAGAAAGGAATGAGTACTATGCAAGTGAAAAAGGACGTAAAAGTTCAAAAAAACACATATAAACCTCCTAAGGGTCTGAAAAAAGGTTTGTCTGAATCTCAGCTAGCCTATGCATTAATTGCACCTGCGCTGATCATGATTCTAGTCATGGCATTATTTCCGGTGGTACGATCTTTTTGGTTAAGTCTTTTTGATTTAAGACTTAATCATCCCACAAAATCAAAAGTATATCTGAGCCATAGACTGAATATGGAGCGATATGCAGGTGATTATCCATACTTAGAACAAATCATAAAAGAGGCAGCAGATGAAGCGCAAGGGGATGTAAAAATCGAATTAGTATCAGTAAGAGATAAGATTCTCCATATCAACACGACGCTTATGTCTGATCAAGGGATCAAAAAACAGTATGATCAAGTGTCAGATCTTCAGATGAGAATGAAGCCTGTTGGAGAAACCCTTCAATATGTATCCATTGATGGAGATACAGCGAAGAGTATGATTCAAATCGCAAAAGAAGTAGATGAACAGCTTCATAAGATCAAAGATACACCAGGGCTTAAACAAATTGTCAAAGAAATTAGAGATATTACCAAGGATGCAGTAGCAGGAGCTATTATTGTACCTAATTTTGTAGGATTGGGTAACTATGCTCACTATCTAAAAGATGCTCGCCTCGCAGCAGCTTTAGGCAACACCTTTCTGTTTACTATATGTTCTGTATCCTTTGAACTCGTACTAGGTCTTTTGGTTGCACTTAGTATTAATAGATCATTTAAGGGGAGAGGATTGGTTAGAGCAGCTATTTTGGTACCTTGGGCCATTCCTACAGTAGTATCCTCTTTGATGTGGCAGTTTATGTATGATGGTCAAACAGGGATTGTGGCGCATATCTTTGCTTGGCTCCGTTTAATACCAGATTCGGGATATTTATTAACTACCAGAACAGGGGCTATGTTTTCTGTAATCCTCGCAGATGTTTGGAAAACTACGCCCTATATGGCACTCCTTTTATTAGCAGGTCTACAAACGATAGATGCTTCTTTGTATGAGGCAGCCAATGTGGATGGAGGTACAAAATGGCAGCAGTTCTGGTCCATTACCTTACCGCTGCTGAAATCTACTATGTTAGTAGCATTACTCTTTAGAACACTGGATGCCTTTAGAATATTTGACTTGATTTTTGTATTGACAGGAGGAGGCCCAGCGAATTCCACAGAAACGGTTTCTGTGTATGCATACAAGATGATGTTTAACCAGATGGACTTTGGTAAAGGGTCTACTTTGTCATTTATCGTTTTTATTTGTATCGCGCTTATTAGTATTGGGTATATCAAAATCTTAGGTGCGGATGTACTGAAAGATTAGAATAAGGGGGTCTTCATAATGGAAAAAAAAGCAGGAGTAAGATTTTATATCTTCCTTACGACATTTGTATTTATTATTTTATTCCCTTTTTATTGGGAAGTCATTACATCTTTAAAAGCGCCTACTGAGATTTTTAATGGTTTTACTTTATTTCCTAAGAATATTACATTTAAATCATATCAATCCGTATTTACCTTAAGACCTTTTGCATCGTACTTATGGAATAGCTTTGGGGTTGCTAGCTTAACGACCATTTATTCTATTGTAATCGGGTCATTTGCTGCCTATGCAGTAGCACGATTAAAATTTAGGGGAAAAGCAATTATTTTAGGGCTGGTGCTCGCCGTATCTATGTTTCCTCAGATTGCCATTATATCTCCTGTGTATTTATTTATGAAAGCTGTAAACTTGAGAAATACATGGATGGGTTTGATTATTCCTTATACAACATTTGCCATGCCCTTAGCGATCTGGAATTTATCTACATTCTTCAAAGAAATACCGTTTAGTTTGGAAGAGGCAGCTAAAGTGGATGGAGCAACTCCGTTCCAAGCCTTTACTCAAGTCATTATTCCTCTCACTGCACCAGGAATGTTTACTACGGCGATTCTTGTATTTATTGCTGCATGGAATGAATTCCTTTTTGCATTGACGATCAATATGCAAGAAACTTCAAAAACTGTACCTGTTGGGATTGCCATGTTTAGGGGGCAATATACCATTCCTTGGGGGGAAATCGCAGCAGCCACTGTTATTGTAACAGTACCCTTGATCATAATGGTATTGTCTTTCCAAAAACAGATCGTTTCAGGTTTAACATCTGGAGCTGTAAAAGGATAATTGTAACAGGTAATAAATTAATATCTCCTCTATACTATATTTAGAGGAGATATTTTGTAATACTATAAGGTGAAAATGGGGGGCTCACATATGAAACGATGGTGGATCCGGCTAAACAATAGGCTGAAAAAGATTAACTTGAAATGGCTTCCAAAAAACAAACAATCCCAATATCCTCAAAAAGTGAGAAGTAAAACGAGAAAAATGTCGCTTCAAATGAAATTAATTATCTATTTTGTGCTATTAATCATTGCTCCATTAACAGTTGTCAGCCTTTTTTCTGTACACATGAATAAAGAAGTCATCATTGAAAAAGTAGAAACAGTGAATACACAGCTTTTAGAACAGCTAAGGTTTGATATGGATAGCCAGTTTAAAACGATGGAGAGAGGTATTGCGGGCATTGTTTCCAATCGAAAAATACAGGATATCATAAAAAAAGATTATGACAAAAATCCAGATGGGAAAATAGATGAAGAGAAGTTTGTAGAAGATGCATTAGATACGATTACACGGTCTCAAGCAGCAGTGGCTACGATTGGACTTTATGGATATGAAAGAAATTTTTATAGCCGTGGGGATTTTAGGTATGAATCAGGATTTAAAGAAAGCCAGTGGGTTAAAGAAGCGGAATTGGCAGAAGGAAGTTTTGTATATGGGGTTCCTGAAAAGTCAGTAGACTCAGGAGCCAATCAATATTTTATCCCGGCGTATCGTGTTTTTATAGATCCTATAAAAGAAAAGACTACGATGGTGGTAAAAACAGGTTTTTATATGATGGGTGTAGAAGATCTACTAGAAAAGGCTACTTATGGTTCAGGGTCAAAAGCTGTGTTAGTAGATCTAAAAGGGCAGATCATAGCGAATGTAGATCGGGTTGATCATGATAAGGTTAATAGAAGCAGTCTAAATAAAGAACAGTTAGGAAAGCTGTGGACAGAAGAACCATATCTTCAGACTGTTTTTGAAGAGGTGTCAAAACAAAGACAGGAGCAAGCAAGTAAGGAAATGCCACGAGTGACAGGGACGATAAAGGACAAAGTTAATGGACAAGAACAATTGATCTCGTATTATGCCCTGAATTCCAATGATTGGATTATTATTTCTACCATACCTATGAAAAACCTAGTAGCTGATGTGGATAAAGTGGCTAGAAACATTGCTTTGATGGGTGTTGCTTTAGTTATAGTAGGTGTTATTATGGCTATATCTTTATCACAGACAATTATTCGTCCTATCAAAACGTTAAAAGCTTCTATGCATCAGGTAGCAGGAGGAGATCTAACGATTCAACTTCAAGATGATTCTAAGGATGAGATTGGTGATCTTTCGCACGTATTTCAAAAAATGCTTTACAACTTACGAGAATTAATTATAGAATCAACAGGAGTATCTAATGTAGTAGTAGTAGCAGCACAAGAAATCAGTACTACAACAGAAGCGTCAAAGGACAGTTTTCAGGCGATCTCGGAAGTGCTTGTAAATATTACCCAAGGAGCTCATCAGTCGGCTAGTAGAGCAGAACGAGGGGCTGAAATGATGCATGGGCTTTCTACTGATATTAATGGGCTGACGGATTTGATCAAGAAAGTATATCAGGAAACAAAGATATCTACAGAGTATGTAGAAAAAACAAGTGAATCTATTCTTAAGCTTCAAGGGACATCAGATCAGACTGTTCAGATCAATCATATTATTAGTGAGGATATATGTACGCTAGCTGCAATGATTGAAAAGATCCAAAATACGGTGCAGGTTATCAAGCAAATAGCAGATCAAACGAATCTATTAGCATTGAATGCCGCTATTGAAGCAGCACGAAGTGGAGAAGCAGGAAAGGGTTTTGGAGTAGTAGCTACTGAAGTGAAAAAGTTAGCCAACCATTCACATGAAGCGGCGCAAGAAATTCATACTATTATTAGTCAGATTTTAGATCAAACCCAAGTGAGTGTGGAAAATTCTCAGAAAGCCCAAACAATTATTGAATCAGAAAAACAAGCGGTACAGAGTACTACACAAATGCTAGAAAGCATTAGCAGATCTATTGGTAATATTACCAAACAAATGGATTTAGTAAATGGTTCTGTAGAAAACATATCGCATACTCGGAAGGAGACGATGGGAAGTATAGAAGAGATCGCAGCTGTTACCGAAGAAACTCTGGCATCTATTATGGAAGTTCATGAGGCCTCTGAAGTTCAGAAAGAAAATATGGAACATCTAGTACAGCATATGGATAAGTTCCATGATCTATCAGAAGAACTGAAGAGTTTGACGGGTAAATTTACTATATGATCATCCAATAAACTTCTTACCTCTATAGGACTGCGACTCAAAGTAGGATTTAGAACTTTAAAAGTATATTTTTTGGAGTATGTCCCTAAGGAGGAAATGAACTGAATGAATATAAAAAGTGTGGCAAGAGAAGCAAAAGTATCTGTGGCTACTGTATCAAGAGTATTAAATAAGAGTGGAGCTGTAAAAGAAGCAACCAGAAAAAGGGTGATCGATGTGATGGAGCGGATGAATTATTCACCTAATGTAGTAGCGAGAAGCTTGAAAACTTCTAAATCTCATACGGTGGGCGTGATGATCCCAGATATCACCAATCCGTATTTTTCAGAACTGATCAGAGGAATAGAAGATGCTGCGAAAAGGAATAACTATAATATTATTTTGGCTAATACAGATATGGATCGACAGAGAGAAGAAGAAATATTTGACGTGCTTAAACAAAAACGTATTGATGGGGTTGTTTTTGCAAGTAAGATGATTGATGATACCATTGCACATGTGATGCGAAAGATTAATATTCCCATTGTACTTACATCCACATATACAGACAAGCTGGATTTCCCCACAGTAGGGGTAGATAATGAAAAAGCAGCCTTTGATATGGTAGAACATTTGATTGGGTTGGGACACGTGAGTATAGGCATGATCAGTGGTTTTTTAGGAGATTTTAACTCAGGGTATCCCAGGTATGCAGGATACAAAAAGGCTATGGAGTGCCATGGGCTTTCGGTGAGAGAACAATGGGTTGATTATGGAGAATATAAAGAAGAAGACGGCAAAAGAATTGCAAAACAATGGATTAAGTGCGGGAATTTGCCAACTGCTATTTTTTGTGCCAGTGATATGATGGCAATCGGTGCAATGAATGCATTTATTGAAGAAGGATATAGGATTCCACAAGATATCAGTATTGCTGGATTTGATAATATCAAAATGGCTTCTTATGTACCCTTTGGGCTTACTACGTTAGCCCAACCAATTCATGCTATTGGAGATAAAAGTTTAGAGGTTCTTATTGGTTTATTAGAGGGAAAACCCATCAAAGAGCATAAAATTATTTTGCCCCATACGATCATGGTTCGAGGTTCTGTTGCTTCGAAAAAGCAATAATAAGAGATCTTTGTAGCTAGGTATAAAGACCTAACTCCAGTTTTTACAAAGTATGTTGTAAAAAAACAATATTTTATGATAGAATAAGCAGGAATCAATATAGAAATAAAGTATGATAGCGGCAAGTAAGAAGCTGTTTTCAAAGTATTCCTTAGTTTTGATACAACGAACGGAGTGTGACAAAGTGGGAAAAGGAAATTTAAAGGTGCTGATCGTATCTGCAGAAGTATCACCCTATGCAAAAACTGGAGGATTGGGTGATGTAGCAGGCTCTTTGCCCAAGGCTTTAAAAAAAATAGGTGTAGATGTACGCGTCGTAATGCCAAAATATAAAAGTATTAAAGAACAATATATGAGGGATACGGTCTTTGTTGGAGAATATGCCGTTCCTTTAGCGTGGAGAACACAATCAGCTTCTATATATCGGTATCAAAAGGAAGTGCCCACATACTTTATACAAAACGAGTATTATTTTGGGCGGGATCAGCTTTATGGATATGAAGATGACAATGAAAGATTTGCTTTTTTTTGTAAAGCAGTTTTAGAAATGCTACCTCGTATCGGATATCAACCAGATATTATTCACTGTAATGACTGGCAGACAGGACCTGTATGCCTTTTATTAAAGGAAGCATATCATCAAGAAGGATTTTACAGTAAAATGAAATCTCTATACACAATTCATAATCTCCAATATCAAGGAGTTTTTCCTAAAGAGAGCTTGTATCTTATGAATTTATCTGATCTTTACTATGAGTCAGAAAAAGTAGAGTACTATGGTAGTATTAGCTATATGAAAGCAGGAATTTTATATGCAGATGCGATTAGCACTGTAAGTGATACATATGCTAAGGAAATTCAAACGCCTCAATATGGTTATGGCATGGAAGGAGTATTGCAGAAAAAGAAGCATGTACTTCATGGTATTGTAAATGGTATTGATTATGACGTATATGACCCTTCGACGGATAATAAAATTTTTATGCAATATAGCAGTGTAGATATAGATAATAAATATATGAATAAGACAATGCTTCAACAGGAATTGGGCTTGCCAGAGAAGGATGTACCGATTATAGGTCTTATTTCTAGATTGGCTGATCAAAAAGGTTTTGATATTATCTCTGAGGTTATAGATCGATTAATGGAAGAAGACATACAGTTTGTTGTTCTTGGTACAGGAGAGCCTAGGTATGAGGCAATGTTTAAAAAATTAAAAGTAAGATTCCCAGATAAGATGAGTGCTAATATTAGCTTTGATGAAACGCTGGCCCAACGAATTTATGCAGGGAGTGATTTGTTTTTAATGCCCTCATTATTTGAACCTTGTGGACTTGGACAAATTTTTAGTCTGAGATATGGTACAATTCCCATTGTTCGCAAAACAGGAGGCTTGGCAGATACAATTATTTCTTATGATGAAATTACAGGTAAAGGGAATGGATTTGTCTTTGAAGAGTATACAGGAGCAGCAATGCTCTTAGAAATTAAAAGATCATTGAATCTATATGCACAAGAAAGAGATACTTGGCAGAAGCTCGTTAAAAATGCCATGGAATGCATTTATTCGTGGGATCGTTCAGCACAGAAATATATGGATCTGTATAACAGTTTATGATAATCCATCTCAGAAGAGATGGGTTTTACTTTTTACTATGCTTTAGTAGTTTTGTATTTG
>CALKRZ010000218.1 GCA_937989765.1 uncultured Clostridia bacterium
TAGAATTCAATAAGATTACAGAGCAATTTAAACAAGATCTAAGTAAATATAGCATATAAAAAAAGCCTTCGGGCTTTTTTTATATGCTATGGTAAGCGTTGTAAAAAATAAGAATATCACATAATGTATATTTCACTACCACTGAGAAAACAATAAGTATACAGTAAATGGGCAAAATACGCAGTGGTGGTGAAAAAATGAATATTTTTACAAAAGAACCAGTTTCTAAGCTTAAAAGTGGTGAGGATGTTTGTGTTTCACAGTTGGCACAAGAGTATAATGAATATATGGAAAGGCAGTATAATCAGGAAGAACTCAGAATTAATACGGCAGGGATAGAGTTGTTTTATCAATACTGTAATGATATCAATCCAAGGATGCAGATCACAGAACTAGAAGAAGAAGTGTTTTGGCAGTTTTTTCTATATTGGCTTCCCAAAGAAGGAAAGCGAATCTCAAACCAGATTACATATGAGATCATGCATGTATTACACCGATTTTGCAAATATGCATCCAATCAATATACGATTAATTGGATAGAGCTCTATAGTCCTGTGTATAAAGATTTAATGGATGAATTACCACGCATTATGGAGGTAAAAAAAGCTTTTTCTAAATACTTGGGCAATCCTATTGTAGATTGGGAACCGCTGATCATTGATCTGGAACGCTATAAAAAGCATAAAGCGAAGACTTTAGTAAAGGAAAGTCGGGATATTTTTGAGCAAGGACTATTTGAAGTCATTGAGATTGCACCCAATAATGCTGTGATCTTAAAGAAAAAACAAGGCTATGGATTATACGCCAAGGTCATGCTAGATGATACCCTAATACAGTATCTACGCAATCACGATATTCTTCATGTGCGAATGAGGCGCAAACTTTTTTTTACCTGCTGGGACATCGAAGAAGTCAAAAGTTGTTATCTGCCTAAAGCGCAGAAATATATGAAGTGAGGTTGAAAGTTAAAGTAAAAAGAGAGCGGGGCTCTCTTTTTATTTATTTAATAATCATTATCAAGAAATTTTTGTTTTTGACAAAGGAAAGGACATGATATATGATGAAAGTAGTGGCAATAGGTTATGAACAATGTCCTAGTACTTGAAGATGAGGTGAGATCTATGATGAAATGTGACCAGTGGGGAGATCAAGAAGTAATTACTCACTATGGATATCCACTATATGTATATGAAGAAAGTGTGATAGAGAGGCAGATTCATATTTTAGAAGAGGCACTTACAGATTTTGAGTTATTTTACTCCTTTAAAGCCAATCCAAATCTACACATTTGTGAGTTCATGAATAGGCAAGGGGTAGGGGCTGATACAGCTTCTTCCAATGAAGTACTAAAGGCAGTGAAAGCTGGATTTTCTAAGGAAAATATTTTGTATTCATCCCCTGGAAAGACAGAAGAAGATATAGAAAAAACAATAGATCATGCCATAATCGTAGCGGATTCCTATAATGAACTAATTCTCATTAATAAAATCTGCTCCCGTAAGGGTATACGACTTCCCATTGGAATTCGTATCAATCCAGCACATAGTATTACAAGTGAAGATGCCTTAGAGATCATGGGGGGTACGCCCAGTAAGTTTGGGGTAGATGAGGAGAGTCTCCTTGCGCATAAGGAATTTATTGAAAATCTTTCTCATATAGAAATCATAGGAATCCATGTATATATAGGCAGTCAGATGCTTAATTATCATACGGTGTACGATAATATACAGAGTATCTTTGCTATGGGTGAGTTTTGTATCACACAAATGAAATGGAATCTTTCTTTTATTGATTTTGGAGGCGGTTTTGGAGTACCCTATCTTCCAGATGAAGAACCGTTAGATCTGAGGGCTCTAAAACCTATGGTACAGGAATTGGTAGCAAAACAAAAGATCGTAACCAAAAAACGCGTTCGATTGATTGTAGAAAGCGGTCGTTTTCTGGTCACAGAAGCAGGACGGTTTTTGACCAAGATCGTGGATATAAAAGTATCAAGGGGCAAAAAGTTTTTGATCATACATGGGGGTATGAATGGATTTTTTCGCCCAGTATTTATGAACCTTCTGCATGCTGTAAGCATTTCTTATGGGGAAGGGATAAAACAAGAAAAAGAAGAGGAATTAGTCAGCGTAGGGGGCCATTTGTGTACACCTATTGATATGGTGGCGAAGGATATCTTGCTGCCAAAGGCGCAGATCGGTGATATACTGTGCATAAGAAGTGCAGGGTCTTATGGATATACTATGAGTCTTAGAGAATTTATTGATCATAGACAAGCCAAGGAAATTTATATAGACAAGCAGGGCAGCTGCATGATCACAGGGGGCGTTGGGGATGATTTTAGATGATATCAGGGACAAAGTAAAGAAACAGGTGTCTGAGCGTGGCGCAGAGGATTTATATATTAGGGGGCTTTGGGCAGTAGACTGCTTATTTAATCCAGATCCAAAGGAGCGCGTGTTTAACTACAAGTTTATTATAGCCCAAACCATAGGACAGGGATGTGCATATAGTCCTATTACAGAATATAAATCAGAAGACTTAAAAAATCTCATTGGTAAAAATTATATAGAGCTTGGGGATATGAATTTGGATCTGGGTCTAGAAATCGCCGTATTAGATGCAATTTTTTCGACTCGGTGTTCTACTCCAGATGTGGAGTATGAGTTATCGGGAGACTCTATACAAAAGGCGATAGGTCGGGCAGAGATTATAGCCAAGGAGGCTATGAAACTATCTGAGCATAAAAGACCGACCATCGTGAATGTAGGTGTGGTAGGCAATATCATAAAACAGCTTTTGGATCTAGGGGCAGAGGTGATCGGCACCGATTTTGATGAAGAAATCATAGGTCAGAAGCTTTTTGGGGAAGCAGAGATCATACATGGGAGCCGTACACTAGAGATGGTGGCGCAAAGCGATGTGGCAGTCGTGACGGGGATGACACTAGCTACCCAAACCTTGGATGATATTATAAAAACAGCTAGAGCGCATGATACAAAATTACTGATCTTTGCAGAAACAGGTGCCAATCTAGCAGATTTTTATATGGAGGCTGGGATAGACACGATAGTCAGTGAACCGTTCCCGTTCTATATTTTTCAAGGGAAAAATGTGATTCGTATATTTCATAAAAAATAATATATAAAACTTTCTACATGGTAACGGAGTTTTTTAGATCTTTGCAAAAGTATTTGTCTTACCACATACTTTTGTAGAGCTCTTTTTTTATAAGCTAGAATAGATCAAGGAAATAAACCTTTGAACCGCTACAAGTGTAAACCCTCTCTTTTCGGATGCTGATATGCCAGTGCTTTACATTCTACAGAAAATATAAGATAATAAGGTAAGAAAAATGTCGTGAGAGTTTTCATAAGGAGGTGTATGTGATCAAAGGGAATCGTAGGAGCTGGATTATAAGTGCAGTACTGCTTGTATATATGATAACTGGTATAGGATGTAGTGCCACAAATGATAAACTCAAGCAAGCAATCAGTCAAGAAGAAACAAAGCTTCCCATTGTCATAGAGGAGACGAAATCTATAGAGAGTAACCCTAAAGAAAAATTAGCCATAGCCAAAAATGAAAACCAGGAAAATCATTATAATAAATATGTGGCGAATCTATATGTGGATCCTCAAGATAGAACCATCCATGGCGCCCAAAAAGTAACTTATAAAAATCAGACAGGTAAGCCACAGCATAATATATATTTTCATTTATATCTCAATGCATTCAAAAAAGACAGTGCTAAACCATTTTTTAAAGAAGCTGAAAAAAGAGTATACTGTAGAGGATTTGATGAAGGCTTTATAGATATTCAATCTGTTGTGGTCAATAACAGAGAGATTTCTTATACCATAAAGGATACTATTCTTTGTGTAGAGTTTGAAGAAGCCCTAAAGCCAGATGATCAGGTTGAGATTGGAATGCAGTTTGATAGCTATATTCCTCAGATTGCTCACCGTATAGGGGCTAACCAACACGCTATGTGGGCAGGGAATTATCTCC
>CALKRZ010000219.1 GCA_937989765.1 uncultured Clostridia bacterium
TTCACAAATAGTATTTGTGAAAACCCCACTTTTAGTCAAAGCTTTAATTTTTATTAGGCATTTGAGCTGTTAAATCAATGACTCCTTTGGCTTCCTTTTCTGCATTTTTATCTAAGGGAAGTCCGTATTTTATTTTTGCCATGCGTTCTTCATGGCGCATCCCCATACCTACAATGATAACAATAAAACAGCTAACCATGCCTACTATGGCTACAATAGAATCTGCAGTCATTTTCATTCCTCCTCGTAAAATAGACTTAGGCAACTTCAAAAAAAACTTTGCAATCTGCTGGTCTATTTTGCGTCATACTGCGTCAGCAGAACCCGCTGATAGCGCCACTAGCAACGGAACCTGCTTCCTTGTCTGACACAAAATATCCTCAGCATCTTTGCAAAGTTTTTTCTTTCAGTTGCCTTATCCATCCAGTATACGTATTTTGTGAGATAAAGTTTTGTGGATAGATAGTTTTTGTTCAAAATAGGCTCATGATTTTGGACTAGTTATTTTCTTTCGGATGCCTTATACTGAAAAGAAGCTATGGTATTTATATAGATAGACAGGACATAGACATAAGTTTAGGGTAGGAGGGGGTATACATTTATGTTGCGGTATAAGGATTTAACAAGAAAAGAAAAGATAGAGTATATATGGGCATATTATAAGCTCCATATCATGGGCGGCATCATCGTCTTATTCTTTGTAATCACCATGATCAATCGGATTTTTATTCACAAACCTGTGAAGGTTGCAGCGAATATAGGCATTATTGGGAAGTATCTTATCTCAGATGACATGGAAGGCTTTGAGCAGAAAGCGACTGAGGGAGTGATTGCCCAAGGAGATGATGCAGGTGTGATACAGGTAGACTTTTTTACAGCAGATCAAAAAAATCAGCCTTATATGACATTGGGTTCTATTCAAAGATTTATGGGTCTCGTATCCAATGGCGAAATAGATATAGTCGTAACTGATACGGAGCAGTTTACTCAATTAGCGAAAGATCATGCATTTATGAGATTGGATACAGTACTAGAGGAAGATAAGATGGAACATTTGGAGCAGCGTTGGGTACAAATACAGGGCAAAGAGGATAGCAGAGAGTATATTTATGGTGTCAGATTGAATGAGATAAGCCCTTTAACGGTCTTAGTAGATCCTTCGGATCAAATGATAGGGTTTATGGCAAACAGCAAGAGGAAAGAAAAAGCAGTTATTTTATTGCAATGGCTTTTGGGGTTGGAATAAGGGGTATGTTTTTTTGAATTCTTGAAAGTCGGGCATAATATCTGAACGTTTTTGTAAAAATAAGAGGAAGATCTCTAAGGAATATACAAGTTCTCTGCTCATTTGATGTTCGATCATTTCTGTATCTTGTAGCAATGTTTCTTCAAGTCCGAGCTTTTTTAAAAACGCTTCTGTGATTTTATGGCGGTGGAGTAAAAATGCCCCTAGCTTCCCCCCTTTTTGCGTTAATTGTATAATCCCATATTTTTCATACTGCACCAATTCTAATTTGGCCAGTTTTTGTACTGTTTTTGTAGTAGAGGATGCTCGAACATGAAGCTGTTCTGCTAGCTGATTGATTCTGGCATAGCCATGCTGTAAGCATTCTCGATAGATCATTTCTAGATAGTCTTCCATGCTAGGGGTTAGATCGGTATGTTCCAGATTTTGCATCTGATACCCACGAAATGTATGAAATTGCCGGTGATCATCCATAGAGCCCTCCTAAGTTTTAGATATTTGTATGGGTACAGGCAACATATGTATAGGATCATTCATATAGTAAGTAGTAGATAGAACCAGAAAGTTTCCTACCTCTAACTTATGAAGAGTTTATAGAATTATGACTGGGAGGGTATATTGTATGAATGAAAATATTATTCCCCTACATCAATTACAAATAGGTAGTTTTGGTAGGGTAAGAAGGTTAACAGCAGAAGGAAATGCCCGAAGAAGGCTTTTGGATCTAGGGCTTATTATAGATACGAAGGTAGAAGCACTGCGCAAGAGTCCAGCAGGAGATCCTATTGCATACGAGATCAGGGGTGCAGTCATTGCCCTGAGAGCCGATGAAGCGGCACATATATATGTAGAATGCGAATAAAACTTGAGAATCTAATAAAATTCTTTGAAAGCCCAAAACATTTATGATATGATAAAAAAAAGATAAGTACAAAAGATCTATACTAGGAGGCGTAGTAATGGAAGGTAATGAAGTAAATGTAAATGGTGTAGGTAACGAATCCGAAAGAGCCACGACTATTGGTTCTTTTATCCATAATATAATCCAAGAAGACTTAAAAGCTGAAGTAAACAAAATACATACTCGGTTTCCGCCAGAACCCAATGGATATCTTCATATTGGACATGCAAAGTCTATCTGTCTGAACTTTGGGTTGGCAAAGCAGTACGGTGGGATCTGTAACCTTCGGATGGATGATACCAATCCTACCAAAGAAGATGTAGAGTTTGTAGATTCTATTAAAGAAGATGTACAGTGGTTAGGATTTGATTGGGAAGACAGATTATATTTTGCTTCAGATTATTTTGAAGCTTTATATGAATATGCGGTCAAATTGATTAAAAAAGGTAAAGCTTATGTATGTGATCTCACCTCAGAAGAAATGAGACAGTATCGAGGAACCTTAACAGAGGCTGGCAAAGAAAGCCCATATAGAAGTCGATCGGTAGAAGAAAACATAGAATTATTCCATAAGATGAGAACTGGAGAGTTTGCAGATGGTTCTCGTACACTAAGAGCGAAGGTCGACATGTCCTCTCCTAATATGAATATGCGTGATCCTGTACTATATCGTATTGCCAGAGCACATCATCATAGGACGGGAGATGCATGGTGCATCTATCCTATGTATGACTATGCCCATCCTATATCTGATGCTTTAGAAGGGATTACCCATTCCATCTGCACATTAGAGTTTGAAGATCATAGACCGCTGTATGACTGGGTAGTAAGAGAATGTGAGTTTCAAATTCCTCCTAGACAGATAGAATTTGCTCGATTAGAACTGACCAATACAGTGATGAGTAAAAGAAAGCTGAAAACATTGGTGGATGAAGGGATTGTAGATGGATGGGATGATCCACGAATGCCTACTGTTTCTGGACTTAGAAGAAGAGGATATACGCCAGAAGCCATCCGAGATTTTGCAGATCGTATTGGCGTCTCCAAAGCCAATAGTATGGTAGATGTGGCATTACTAGAACACTGCATTAGAGAAGACTTGAAAGCAAAAGCACCAGGCATCATGGGAGTTCTAAGACCCTTGAAAGTCGTGATTACCAATTATCCTGAAGGTCAAGTAGAGATGCTAGAAGTAGAAAATAATCCCGAAGATCCTACAATGGGTACAAGGCAAATCCCTTTTTCTAGGGTGTTATATATCGAACAGGAAGATTTCATGGAAAACCCTCCTAAAAAATACTTTAGGCTTTTTCCAGGGAATGAAGTTCGTCTAAGACAAGCATACTTTATCAAATGTACAGATGTGATCAAGGATGAGGATGGAAATGTCCTAGAGATTCATTGTACTTATGATCCAGAAACGAAAAGTGGTTCAGGTTTTACTGGCCGCAAAGTAAAAGGAACCCTTCACTGGGTATCAGCAGAACAGGCGGTAAAAGCAGAAGTTCGCTTATATGATTATCTTATGCTTTCAGATGTAGAAAAACCCTCAGAAATGAAGATGAATGATCATTCTCTAGAAGTGCTCACAGAATGTTATCTAGAGCCTA
This sequence comes from uncultured Clostridia bacterium, assembly GCA_937989765.1. Taxonomy (GTDB): domain Bacteria; phylum Bacillota; class Clostridia; order Lachnospirales; family CALKRZ01; genus CALKRZ01. The sequence goes on from CALKRZ010000219.1 coordinate 3,758, forward strand.
TGATGAAAGACGCAGAGGCGGGGTCTACGTATCAGTTTATACGCCATGGCTTTTTTCATGTGGATACTAAAGACTCTGAAAAAGGGAAGCCTGTATTTAATCGAGTTGTATCTCTGCGGAGCTCATATAAGCCATAATATAAACATCCTACATAGGTCCCTCACTTCTATAAGTGGGGGGTGTAGCCATCAATATTCGTGGGAGTTCAAGCTCGAAAAAGTATTGCAAAGTTGAAGTAAAGGGTCTATACTATATACAAAATGTAGAAGGAGGTTACAGTATGAGAGATCAGCTTTTTGTTGGCATATTTTTGGATAGACTACCCATCTCAACTACGGGAATTGTGCATAATTTTGTAGTATACGGGAGAAATCTGTCTAAAAATGAATATTATGTCAACCAAAAGAAGTAATCATCTGTACCCAAAAATAGAGAGGTTGCACTCGGGTAGGTGTTTACTTGCCCGAGTATTTTTATGTATATAGGTCTATAAAGAGTTCTGTTATTTTGGCAGGGCTAGCTTTATTTTCCTACCTGCTCGGGCATATCACTGCTCGAGTTTTTTTGTGCCCATATATAAGGAGGAAGAATAATGATTGAAATGGCTGTAAAGGATATTCAAAAATACTATGGTGCCAATGAGGTACTGCACAATGTAAGTTTTGAGCTGCAAGCAGGGGAACGGGCTGTATTGATTGGAAGAAATGGAACTGGCAAGTCTACACTTTTTAAGATTATTGCGGGTTTATTAGAATATGATCGTGGTACGCTGGCAATACGAAAAGGGGCTGTAGTAGGCTATCTCGATCAAATACCAGATCGCTACAATACCTATCTGGTAGAAGAAGTACTAAATGAGGCATTTTATGAAATATTTACTATTAGAGATGAAATGAGAAAGCTAGAGAAAAAGATGGTTTTATACGTGGAGGGTGAATTGGAACGATGTATGCAACAGTATGGAAGACTACAGATACAGTTTGAACATCAAGGGGGATATGAAATAGAGGAGAAGAGACGCAGAATCTGTACGGGTCTAAAGTTTTCTGAAGAATTTTTGTACCGTCCGTTTGAGTCCCTTAGTGGGGGAGAAAAAACGACGGTGCTCCTTGGAAAGATTTTGCTACAGCAGCCAGATATTCTTTTACTAGATGAGCCAACAAATCATCTTGATATAGAAGCCATGGAGTGGTTAGAGGAATATGTAAAAAGTTACCCAGGAGCTGTTTTAATGATCTCTCATGATCGATATTTCCTAGATAGAACTGTACAAAAAGTGATTGAACTAGAGAGAGGAGAAGCTTTCGTATATTACGGTAATTATTCTGATTATGGAGCAGAGAAGCAGGAGCAGCTCTTGCAGCAAATGCAGAATTATCAAGTACAGCAGAAAAAAATTAAAGCCATGGAGGAAGCAATCAAGCGATTTCGCCAATGGGGTGCTCAAAGTGATAATCCCAAAATGTTTAAAAAAGCAGCCAGTATGGAAAAAAGAATAGAAAAAATAGATAAGTTGGATAAACCTTTACTAGATGCACCTAAAATGCAGCTAGACTTTGTACAAGGTAATCGATCAGGAAAGGATGTAATCACTGTAACAGAAGTATGTAAAGAGTATGGAGAAAAGAAATTACTCCAAAATGCCAATTTGCATGTAAGATATAAGGACTGTATTGGGATTTTTGGGAAAAATGGATGTGGAAAGTCCACACTCATCAGAATGATTTTGGGAGTAGAGACACCAGACATAGGTCAAGTTAAAGTGGGAAGTAGCGTAAAAATTGGTTATTTGGAGCAGAATATTTATTTTCCAGATGAAGAAATAAACCTTTTGGAAGCGCTACAGCACACATTTACACTCTCAGAGGAGAAGGCAAGGAGAATACTATTTAGATTTTTGTTTTATAAAGAGGATGTACATAAAAAGCTCAAGAACCTATCGGGCGGAGAAAAGGTACGGTTAAAATTATGTATTTTAATGAATCAAGAGGTAAATTTATTGATTATGGATGAGCCCACCAATCATTTAGATATTGATTCACGAGAAATGTTAGAAGAGGCTTTGCTAGAATTTGATGGAACGATCCTTATGATTTCTCATGACCGATATTTCTTAAACAAGATTGCAAAGAAGATCACTGCTTTTGAAGCGTATAAATTGGTAACGTATGAAGGGAGCTATGAGTATTTTCGCGAGAAGAGAGAAGAAAAAATTTCAGCAGTTAGTACCATGCAATATCAACCTAAGCCCAAATCTCAGACTGTATCTAAACCTACCTCTTTAGCTCCAAAAATAGATCAAGAAGAAAAAAAGGGCAGGGAAATAGAGAAACAGATTGAGGAAGTGGAGCAAAGACTGGTTGCGCTTGATGTAGAGATGGAGCAGTATGGAAGTGATTATGGAAAGCTCCAAGAATTATATGAGAAGAAAGATGAGTTACAAACTCGATTGGATGGATTGCTGGAGCAGTGGTTGTCCTAAAGTTTCAGTGTTGAATAAAAGGGTATATATAAATATACCAATGAAAAATAAATCTTTGCCAAAGTATGTGACTTGTCAACCCCATACTTTGGCAGAGATCCTAAAAAATAAGGGGGCATTACTATGAATAAAATCTTAGTGTCTGGTTTGATCAATATTGAAACGACTGTAAAGATCTCAGAATTTCCCATAGAATACTATCCGGTAACATATCCGTTTTTTGGTGTTCGATCTACAGTATCAGGAGTAGGAGTGAATGTATCTAAGGCGCTAACAGTATTAGGTAATGAAGTGAGTCTCGTGTCCATGATCGGAAAGGATCTTCATGGCCCTACAGTACTAGAAGCAGTTCGCAGTTTTGGAGTAGACGATAGATACATTCTGCAGGAGTTAGATGAAACGCCACAATCTGTTATTTTATATGAAGAGAGTGGCAGACGTCAGATTCATGTCGATTTGAAAAATCTGCAAGACACCAAGTATCCAGAGGAGCTTTTCGAGCAGGCACTTTGCCACTGTTCCATAGCAGTTTTGTGTAATATTAATTATTCTAGGCCATTTTTACAGATGGCTAGACAAAAAAATAAAATAGTGGCCACAGATGTGCATGTACTGAAGGATATCTATGATCCCTATAATGTTGACTTTATGCGTTATGCCAATATCCTATTTATGAGCAATGAAGGAATACAGGAACCTGTGGAGGATTTTGCATGGCGTGTGATCCGAGAATATGATAACGATATACTAGTCATAGGCCTTGGCGCGGAAGGAGCTCTTCTATATGTGAAAAAAGATCAATATATGGAAAGAATGCCTGCAGTATTTACACGAAATATTATTAATACCATAGGGGCAGGGGATGCACTTTTTTCTGCATTTATTCATTTTTATGCAAAAGCGCAAGATCCATATAGTGCATTACAAAAAGCCATCGTATTCGCATCCTATAAGATCGGAGAAAAGGGCGCGGCAGAAGGCTTTTTACAGGAGAATGCACTACAGGAGCTCTATCAAAAAGTAGCAAGTACTAAGATCGTCTAGAAGCTTTGGAGAATTTTTGTAAGGCGAGGTACATGAATGATTTTGTAAAATACCAGTAGTCTATGAGGATGAATAATAAGAGGAGGAGCACTTTCGGTAAAAATCCGGTGCTAGAAGTTTGATATCCTCCTTCGGAAAAGGTGCTTCTAGAAGGCTTCATGGTGACAGCTCTTTTGCCCATTTGTTCCCAACGCTTTATAAATACATCTCGATTATAGGACTGTCTTTTGCCTGTGTAGGGATCATTCACAATGATTGTAGAGGGTGTATAGCCTACGATGACCACAGCATGTTCATGGATCAGCCAATTCACTTTATTACCATATGGATCATACCAGACTCTGCTCACATAGGTAGGTTTTAGACCAATGGTGATCCAAGCCATCACAGGATATCCTTGATTGACAAGTTTTTCTATTTGAGTAAAAGAAGATCCTGTAAGATTGACAGATGATCCAGGAACATATGAATTCATAACTTTTATAATCGGTTTTTCAAAAACGCCAAAACCTGAGCGGGAATAAGGATTGCCTACAAACGCATGATTGGGATTGGCACCTTTTGGAGGTTTTTTAGTAAAATTTGGAACAATGCCTTTAGGTAATCGATTTGCTACATCCTGTTTTTTGACGGAAATGCCACCCCACTGTAAGATCATCGTTAAAGCTGTAGCTTCACATCCGGTAGGAAGCTGTGGAAACTGAGAAATGATCGGTACGGGAATGACTTTTTTGGCAGCTTCTGCTGTATGGAGATAAATAAATGGCACAACGATGACTACGATGACTAGGTAGATCATAATTCTTTTCAAGCCCCAGCCTCCTAAATTAAGAAAAACTGTGTTAATCCAATGTATTCCCATAAATTAGATTTTATAACACCGAAAGTTTTGGGCATAGATCTTGTATAGGGAAAAGGATGGAAGTATAATAGAGATAGGTTTGGAAGGAGGATTGCGATGGCAAAAAAAACAGGGCGAGGATTTATTTTGGGGATGGTACTCACAGCAGCAGTACTGATTACACCGTGGGCTAAGGCCTCAGATTTCAAACAAATGATTGAAGTAATACAGACAACGCTGCCGATTTATGTAGAAGGAAAACAGGTACAGCTTAGTAAAAAGCCGTTTACGTATAAGGGTACTATTTATATGCCATTACGTGATGTAGCAGAATCATTAGGAAAAGAAGTACATTACGATAGTAAGAATAAAGCTGTATATATCTATTCTAAAGGCAATGAACCAGATATTTTAACACAAACTACGGAAGAAACACAAGTACAGCAGCCAGATGCAAAGAATCAGAAAGAATTTGTACTCCAAGGCATTACGATAGGGGATTCGGAAAAAAAAGTGCTAGATACTTTTGGACAGCCTGTACGAAAAGATATAAGCGAATATGGATTTGAGTGGTATATCTATAATAAAGACTACGAGAAATATATTCAGATCGGAATACAAAACCAAAAGGTAGTAGGACTTTACTGTAATAGTGCTACGTGGAAATCTAAACAGGGTATTCAAATCGGAACGAAAAATACAGATGTAGCCCGTATCTTTGGTAAACCTATAACAGAGATTGTAAAAGGTAATGTTAGATTTTTATCTGATAGTGATGAGGGATATGAGATTTACTTAGTAGAAGATGCATATCTGACGGTTTTTTATGATCTGCATAATCATAATACCGTTACAGCGATACAGATGATTGAAAAAAATGTAGAGCATAGTCTTCTAGATTTTTACGGGGAATTCAATGACGCAGTCAAATCAGGCTTTGAAAAACAGGTATTTGATCTAGCCAATGCAGTACGAGTTCGTAATGGACTAGAACCTTTTGTGTGGGATGATCAGGTGGCCTCTACTGCTAGAAAGCACAGTAAGGATATGGCAGATAAGAATTATTTTGCACATGATAATCTTAGAAAAGAGTCTCCCTTTGATCGAATGAAAAAAGATGGCATTACGTATAAGGTAGCCGCTGAAAATATTGCAGCAGGACAAAAAAGTGCTATTTATGCCCATGAAGGGTGGATGAATTCTTTAGGTCATAGAAAAAATATACTATCCACTATAAAACGATTAGGGGTAGGAATTCATTTTGGAGGTAGTATGAAAACCTACTATACTCAAAAGTTTTATACTCCCTAAATAATAATAAAAACCTGCAGAAAACTT
>CALKRZ010000220.1 GCA_937989765.1 uncultured Clostridia bacterium
ATTTTTTGCAAATACAATATTCATACCATGAGAACGAGCTCTAGCGATGGTATATAAAACCTGAAAATTTCGGTGGATCATTTCTTCTTCCAAGGATTGTAACAGAAAATGCATCAATCCTTTCCCTCTATGCGCAGGAAAGGTAGCACAGTCAGTCATTTCGGCAGAATTATTGTGTATGTCCATTTCAGCAGAAGCTGCACTTATGATCTTATTATTATGTAGGATGACTTTAAAAAGAGTACTGCTTTCCATCATCTTTTTTATATACATAGGATCATTCATTGGAAAAGGGTAAGAGGAGAATACCGTATTATATAGGGTGCTCAATTCATGGATGTCCTCAGGGACAGCAGTACGGATCTCGTAACCTTGAGAAAGCTGGTTATTATTTTTCGTAGAAGAGCAGTTGGCTGCCAAACAAAGGATACTATCTTCTTCTACAGTATTTTGGCTCTTCTGTCTCTCGGGAACTACATATAGAGATACAAAGTATCCAGTAGAACCAGTAAGGAATTGTTCTACTTCAGCTTCTACTATAAATCCTTGGTCAACAAAGGCAGTAACATGCGATTTTTCACATATATGAAATATCTTACCGATCCCATATTTTTCATATAAAGGTTGTAGCTGGTTCATCAACTCAGAAATATCACCAGAACATTCTAGTATTTTGATTCTTTGGTTGAAAGGATCGATCGTAATGACAGCTTTTCCTTGTGAAAGGCTTAGAGTTTTTGTGATAGGAAGGTTAAGAGATATATTCCTCACCCCAATCTGTATCGTCTTCATACTGCTTTCTTCGTTCTATTCGATTATTATCTTCAGGAATCAGACTGACTTTTTCGTGATCCATAAGTTTGCCGATGCCAATGGATGCATTTTTTTCATCTTGATCACAGTATTCACAGTGATGCGTCTCTTCTTCGTGGATATGAGGTTGCCTATAAGAGCAAATCACGCCTTCGTAGTTTCGCAGAATGACCTGATCGGGAGTTTGTGAAATAAGATAATTAGGACTTACAGGAATCTTGCCTCCACCGCCAGGGGCATCTACTACAAATGTAGGCACAGCAAATCCAGATGTATGCCCTCGAAGCCGTTCGATAATCTCTATACCCTTTGAAACAGAAGTACGGAAATGTTCGATGCCTCTGGATAAATCGCATTGATAGATATAATAAGGACGGACTCTCATTTGTACCAATTGATGAACGAGTGCTTTCATAAGGTTAGCACAATCATTGACTCCACGAAGGAGTACGCTTTGATTGCCTAAGGGGATTCCGCCATCTGCTAGCGCTTTGATGGCTCGCCTACTATCATCAGTAATTTCTTTTGGATGATTAAAATGGGTATTAAGCCATACTGGATGATATTTTTGGATGATACGGATGAGCTCTGGTGTAATCCTTTGGGGCAATACCACAGGCACTCTACTGCCGATTCGGATCACTTCTACATGGGGGATTTGATGTAATTCTTTGAGAATCCATTCCAATCGCTCATCAGATATACATAAAGGATCTCCACCTGATATAAGCACGTCTCGGATAATAGGGGTATGTTTGATATACTGAAATGCTTCCCAAAGCATATCTTTGGGATAAGACTTATCGGTGCTCCCTGCTAAGCGTCTTCTAGTACAGTGACGGCAGTACATACTGCATTGATCAGTAACTAGAAGCAGTACTCGGTCGGGATAACGGTGAGTAAGACAAGCAACAGGAGAATCTTTGCCTTCATGGAGAGGGTCTTCGTGATCAGAACAATCCATATCCAACTCAGAGGTTGTAGGGATTGCTTGTTTTCGTACAGGGCAATTGGGATCATCAGGGTCAATTAATGTAGCATAATAGGGAGTAATCGCCATGCGCAGAGAGCCTAAGCATTTTTCAATACCTTTTTCCTCTAACTCTGTAATATTTACTACCTTTTTTAATGTTTGTACATCTTGAATTCGATTCTTTAACTGCCATTTCCAATCATGCCACTGCTTTTCAGTGACAGAATTCCATAAAGGAATGCTTTTATAATCTCTCATTATTTCCTCCTTTGATATGATTTTAACCTAAATTGCCAAAGATTCATGATAATAAAATGGTGAAATGAATTGGCAAGGTTTTATAATAGAAGCTTATATAGTTTTACATATATTTTATGTGAAAGCAGAGTACATACTCAATTATATGACAAGAATTATCAATTGTAAAACGCATCACATTGCATATGATTAGTTGAGGAATCAATAAACTTGGTATTCTCTGGTATATTTACCTATGCTCCCCTATCCTTCAAGATGCTCTTTAGACCTAAGTAGAAAAGAAATGAGGCATGGGGAAAAGTCGGTATTATAAAAGCTTTAATGTGCTAATTAGGGTAGTCTATATGTAAAAATTCATAAGATCTTCACATTTTGTTGATATACTATCTCGTATAGATGGATACCAGTAGGAGGATATATATGGGAAAAGAATGGTTGAGTAAGCGCATTTTGGTAGAGGGGATGACTTGTTCTAATTGTGAGTTAAAGATAGAGCACAGTCTTAGTAAAATATCGGGAGTAGGTCAAGTAAAGGTAAAATATGATGTTTCTTTGGTAGAAGTGATGTACGATTCGGATAAAATTTCTCTTGGAGAGTTGGTTAAAGTTATAGAATCCCTAGATTATAAGGTAATGAGTGTCGATCAACAGTCAGATCAAAAAGAAGAGCATATGAAAAAAAACAAGAATTCCCTAGATATCGATCAGTTACTTAGTATAGGAATTATCATAGCAGCCGTATATATGATAGGAAAACATACAGGGATTTTTACTTATATTCCTGAGATTAAGCCATCCATGGGATATGGCATTTTATTTGTTGTAGGACTCCTGACCTCGTTCCATTGTATAGCGATGTGTGGGGGCATTACTCTTTCGCAATCCCTGTGTTATACTGAAAGAGATACTGAAACACAGATGGGTGGTAAAATTACTCCGAGCTTATTATACAATGCAGGTCGAGTCATATCGTATACCTTGATCGGGGGAATGGTAGGAGCGCTAGGATCTGTGATTAGCTTTTCAGGTACTATGAAAGGTATCGTAGCGATTATTGCAGGTGCTTTGATGGTGGTTATGGGACTCAATATGATCAATATATTTCCAGCATGGAGGAAATATATGCCTAGAATGCCTAAGATCATTGGACAGAAACTATATAAGAATCATGGAAAATACAGTCCTTTTTATGTAGGTCTTTTAAATGGTTTTATGCCTTGTGGTCCGCTGCAGTCCATGCAGATTTATGCATTAGGAACAGGAAGCTTTGTTTCGGGTGCACTTTCTATGTTCTTTTTCAGCCTAGGTACAGTGCCTTTACTATTTGCTTTTGGTGCCATCAGCACTATACTTAGCAAGCAGTTTACACAAAAAATGATGAAGATCAGCGCAATCTTAGTTATCATTCTAGGCGTTGTGATGTTCAATAGAGGCGTAAGTCTATCAGGTGTATCCTTTGCGTTTGCCCAAATAAATACAGCAGGTAATACGGCAGTGGTACAAGGCGATGTTCAGGTTGTCTCTATAGATTTAGAATCCAATCGGTATAAACCTATTGTAGTGAAAAAAGGAATTCCTGTTAAATTTATCATTCGTGTAAAAGAAGGAACTTTAAATGGGTGTAACAATCCTATTACAATACCCCGATACGGGATTCAACAAAAGTTGGTAGTAGGGGAAAACAGTATAGAATTTTTCCCGGAGGAAGAAGGGATCATTCCTTATTCCTGTTGGATGGGTATGATCAGAAGTAGTATTCAGGTTGTATCCGAAGTAGAAGAAATTACAGACCAAGAACTCCAACAACTAGAAGATCAAAATACTACGGATCTATCAGGAGGCTGCTGTGGGGTGGATCTAGGAGAAAAATAAAATGAAAATTTATAATTTGATTACCGCTAATATAAAAATGTATTAAGCAACAAGATAGGGTAGGTTCAGATAGGAAAACACAATAAAAATTTGACATAAAGTAATAAATGTGATATAATATAATTCCTGTCAGTTATTTAAATAATTTCTGGCAAATTTAATTTGTCGGGGTGTAGCGTAGCTTGGCTAGCGCGCCTGATTTGGGTTCAGGAGGTCGCAGGTTCGAATCCTGTCACCCCGACCATATGTATTCCTATGGAGAAGTACTCAAGTGGCTGAAGAGGTGCCCCTGCTAAGGGTATAGGTCGGGTAACCGGCGCGAGGGTTCAAATCCCTCCTTCTCCGCCAAATACATATGCATGATAGGCTGTAGATATGAACAATATCTACAGCCTTTTTTGTATTGACGGAGATATAAAAATAGGATATAATGGTATTAATATATGAACATGTATTCATATATTAATATGTTAAAGAGAACAAACCTGCGCTCTGCTACAGTTTATTAATCATCCGTAGGAGCTTGAATTCCCAAGGATACTTACGGCTACACCCCCACTTATACGAGTGGGGGACTTATATCAGATGGTTAAATCATAACGTATTTTCAGAATATGAAATACATACGATGCATTACAAGGAGAATGAGTATGGACAATAAATCCCAAAATACGAAGAATGATTTATGTGAAGTGGATTGTATTCATGAAGGGGTTGTGCTACAAGTTAAGCAAAATATGCTTCCAGATGAAACGCTACATGAGATCGGGGACTTCTTCAAAGTATTTGGAGATTCTACTCGTCTTAAGATTTTATTTGCGCTAGGGGAGCAGGAGATGTGCGTATGTGATCTGACAGCAGCTTTGGAGATGACCCAATCAGCAGTATCTCACCAACTGCGCGTACTCAGACAAAGCAGATTGGTGAAATACCGTAAAGACGGTAAGATCGTGTATTATTCTTTAGATGATGATCATGTAGTATCTATTTTGCGGCAAGGGGTCAGTCATATAGGACATAGGGGTGATAAGAATGAGAGAACAGAAAGTTGAATTAGTATTAGAAGGATTAGACTGTGCTAATTGTGCAGCGCAGATCGAAGAACGAATCGGTAAGCTAGATGGCGTGGCAAAGGCTAGTATGAATTTTGTTAAACAAATAGTTACGATCAGTATATATGAGAAAATAGAGAAAGGATCCATAATAGACCAGGTGAAGCGTATTGTTCATCAACTTGAGCCGGATGTACAGGTCATAGAGATGAATGAACAACGACAACAGGGGGGCAAAAGAGAACAAGAGAAATTGATTCGAACAAGTGCTAGATTTATTTTGGGAGTAATTTTATTTATAGGAGCGCTTTGGCTTACAGATATTTTTAGGATCCAACTAGGTTTATATATCGCAAGCTATATCATAATCGGTGGAGATATTGTATGGAGAGCGATAAAGAATATAGGAAGAGGTCGGATTTTTGATGAAAACTTTCTTATGACCATCGCCACCATAGGTGCTTTTGCGATTAGAGAATATCCAGAGGCAGTCGCTGTAATGCTGTTTTATCAGATTGGAGAGCTGTTCCAAAGTGTAGCGATCAATAAATCCAGGAAATCCATAGCAGCGCTCATGGATATTCGCCCTGATTTTGCTCACATACAATGCGCTGAGGGCATCCAAACGGTAGATCCTAAAGAAGTACAGGTGGGGGATTTCATTCTAATAAAACCTGGAGAAAGAGTACCTTTGGATGGAATCGTAATAAAAGGTAGTTCTCAGATAGATACAAGTGCCCTAACAGGAGAAACCATTCCTCGCACCCTGCGAGAAGGGGAGAGGGTATTAAGCGGATCTATCAATATCAGTGGAATATTGACAGTGGAGGTTGAGAAAGTTTTTGGAGACTCCACAGTGGCAAAGATACTGGATTTAGTGCAAAACGCCAGTAGCCGTAAAGCCCCTACAGAAAATTTTATTACAAAGTTTGCGCGGTACTATACTCCTTTTGTGGTATTTTCAGCCGCAGCATTAGCTATATTACCCCCGCTGATTTTACAGGATAGAAGTTTTTCATTATGGTTTTCTAGGGCGCTCATCTTTCTCGTAGTATCTTGTCCTTGCGCTTTGGTGGTATCTATTCCGCTAAGCTTTTTTGGGGGGATCGGGGCTGCTTCCAAAAAAGGCATCCTAGTCAAAGGGGGGAATTACTTAGAAGCGCTTAGTAGGGTATCTACCGTAGTATTTGATAAGACGGGAACTTTGACCAAGGGCGTTTTTAAAGTAATCAAGCTTGTACCACAAATAGAATTTTCAGAACAGCAACTTCTATACTATGGAGCTTATGGAGAAATGCACTCTAATCATCCCATTGCCAGATCTATTCGAGAAACATATAAAGAAAAA
>CALKRZ010000221.1 GCA_937989765.1 uncultured Clostridia bacterium
GTTATTATATAATTTATAAATAATATAGTCAATACAAATTTAAAAAATATACTCAAAGAAAATCTATGTCGATTTATTGAGTCACATATAGTCCTAGGGAAGAAGCTTCTTCCCTAGGACTATATGTGATTTAGTGGGTGCTATTTATCTTTTGCTATTACTTTCTGGAGCTCTTTCATAGTTACAAATCGGATACCTTTCTTTTCTAATACGGGGATCATAGACTGTATTGCTTGCGCAGTAACTATACCCCCTTCTGGGCCCACATGACCAATACCGATGGCATAGCCTTTTTCTAGTGCTATATTTCCAAGTTCCGATAGCCGATTTTCGATATCTCTTTTATTTTTTACATTATCCAAAAAAACATCTCTGCAAAAATAGGTAGTCCCTATCTCTTCAGCGATCATAGGTGCTACTGTTTTTTGAGTCGTTTTGCTGTCAACGAAAATCAAATGATTCTCTTTGCTCAGTGCTAGTACAGTTTTTACAATCCGTTTGTTCTCCATGATTTTGGACCCCATATGATTATTCAGTCCTGTAGCCCACTTTATCTCTTTCAACGCTTCTTGCAGTCTTGATCTTATTTCTTCATCAGATAGATCGTTGGTAATCGCTTTGGGACCAAGCCAAGAGGGTTTGCCGTGCAAGGGTTCCATCGGCACATGGAGAAAGACTTCTTTACCAGCTTGATAAGCTGCCTCGGCATCTTGCAGACTAAAAGGTAAGAAGGGCATCACGGCGACAGTGATGGGTATGGGAAGACTAAGGATCTCTTTAGTTCCGTTGCCATTATTTCCAAAGTCATCGATAATGATGCATACATACCCCTCAGCCTGTGCTGAACTTGTTAAAAATGTAGGCGCTGTAGTAGGTAGTGCTTGAAAGAATACGAATACAGATAGAGTAAAAATAAACAACAAAAAAGTTTTCTTTCTAATAATAATACACATAGGCTCACATCCATTTGCAGTAGGTTCTACTGCTAGTATATGGGAGTGAGCCTGGTCAATAGTAGGGAAATTTATTCCTGACACAAGCATAGATGCCTGAGACTGTAAATCATTCAGCCTCTGCGGTTGATTTGTTTTGCGTGGATTTATGGATATTATAAATGCCGTAGAAAAATATACCTATCGCAAAGAGCACGGATACGCCTTGAGATAAAAAATCGGGTATATAATCTACCAGTAGAGTGTCTTCAAGAATCATAGCTACGGCTGTATAGGCTAAGGAAGATGCGCCTACATATAGGATGATATTGTATTTTTTCATTAGTTGGGCAATGAATTGACTTCCAAATAATAAAATAGGGATACTGCAGATAATACCTAAGATCATAAGTATACGATCACCGTGGGCAAAAGCTGCTACCGCCAATATATTTTCAAGGCTCATACTTAGATCTCCGGTAATGGTGTATAGTACAGCCTTTCCATACTGTTTTGAGGCGTTTTTTGATATCGGTTGTGTAGAAGATTCTACAGCACTAGAAGATTTGATGAGATCCCAAGTAATCTTGATCAAAAGAATGCCTCCTACGAGACGAATAGGGAGCCATTCCACAAGAAGAATGCTCATAAGGATGGATACACATACAATTTTTATGATAGAACTGATCAAGATACTGATCGTAGTAATCTTATTTGCTATTTTCTTAGGGAAATCTTTAGTAGACAATGCGACGATACTCATATTATCAAAACTTAATAAAATGTTGAGTAGGGTAATTTGGATCACACCCATTATAAATATAATCATATTTGGCATCCCCCTTTATTTTGCATAGGTGCTTGCTATTAGTATAGAGGAGGACAGCATAGAATGTGACACAGCCCCAAAGTTTTCATTAGAAAATAAAGAGCTTTGCACGCAGAGAAGAATATCATTTTTCTTAAGTAGGGGAGGCTATTTAAGTGAATGTTTTCTATAAGACTTTGCATATTTGGGACGATCAGGGATGATTCTGCGAATTAAGCGAACATAATAAGGAGTGATCGGTAAAAAAAGTAGAGCACTCATGATATTAAATAGGGTATGGGTATTTGCAATGAGTCTTTCGTTACTTTGCCCTAGGAATACTGTAGTTTTGGTGACTAATTGCAGAAAGGGTCTAAAAAATATAAGGGCAATCAGTACACCGATGATATTATATAAAGTATGGGCCCAAGCAGTCCGACGAGCTGACACGTGGGTACCTATACTGGCAATCTGAGCGGTGATGCAGGTTCCAATGTTATCTCCTAGGGTTAACCCAATAGCAGAGGGGTAAGTAATGAGGCCAGTGTTAAATAATACGATGGTAAGCCCTATAGTAGCACTGCTGCTGTGCACGAGCATAGTAGCGATCATACCCACGATCAGACCAATAAAGGGATTCTGTCCATAAGTTGCAAAAAGAGTATAAGCGACTTGACTGTTGCGAATATAAGGGATACTAAAGTTAAGGATTTTAAGTCCCAAAAACATAAATCCTAATCCTATGATCGTAGTGCCTATATGCTGTAGATCCTTTTTCCTTCCTACTATGTATATACAGATTCCCAAGGGGAGGGCATAAACACCTAGATCCATAATGGGAAAAGACATCAGTTGTGCGGTGATCGTAGTGCCTATATTGGTACCATATATGATACCAACCGCCTGGGTGAGGGTCAAAAGTCCTCCGTTGACTAAGCTTACGGTAAGCACTGTAATCGCAGTACTGCTCTGTACCAAGGCGGTAGCCACTGTTCCTGTAGCAAATGCAGATAATACGTTGGAGGTATACTTGGTAAGAATTTTTTTCATTGTTTTGGTGTTAAGTTGTTCTAGTCCTTGCCCCATCATACCTACGCCCCATGTCAGCGTAATGCTTCCTACCAATAAGTTTCCTAAGATCAGTAAAAGGATTTTCATAGGTACCTCCAAAGTTATCAGGTTTTATCTTATTACTATTGAGATGTTATAAAAATAATTCCTACTACGCATGAAAAAAGCATTATGAGTTATTTTTTTTGGTCTTGACATATAAGATGATAAATGATATCATTAAATTCCTGTCCTACGGGGTAGGAATATAGTACAACACAAAAGAGCAATGTTGTGGTAAAAACTTCCTTGTAATATAATATTGACATAAGCAGACAAGGATGATATAATAAGATCCTATTGCGAAACAACAAGTAATCTTAAAAAAAGTTGTGGCGAAATAGTGCTTGACAGGCAAGCGGGTATGTGGTAAGATACTTCTTGTCGACAAAAACCGACACTCTGAACTTTGAAAACTAAACAGTGTATAATACCTTTAACAAGGTAAACAACCAAACCCAAAAATCAACTTACAGTTGATAACGGAAACAAATAGCTTTTAACCTTAGGGT
>CALKRZ010000222.1 GCA_937989765.1 uncultured Clostridia bacterium
GAAATACCACCCACACAGCCAGAAGAACCAAAAGAAGAAATACCACCCACACAGCCAGAAGAACTAGAAGAAGAAATACCACCAACACAACCAGAACAATCAGAAGAAAAAACACCACCAACACAGCCAGAGGAACCAGGAAAACCAGAAGAAGAAATACTAGCCATACAGGCAGAAGAATCTAAAGGTCCTTCTGCGAATAAGCATATACAATCATCTTCAGTGCAGCAGATAGAGCCAAAAGGAAGACAAGAATATCCAGGAGAGAGAGGGCGGATTTATTTGCGGATAGGAGACCTCTTTCGAAAGCAAAGTCGGATAGGAAACCCTATACAGTTTCAAATTTTCATACAACTACAGGAGGTAATGGGAAAAGTAGAGGATGAAAAAAGGGGACCTATGGTATATAGATATGTAGTTGTAGGTAGAGATACACGAATACCTGTCAAGTTTAATAGACCTCCGCTCCGCTACAGTGTATTAAGCATCTGTCGGTACTTGAATTTCCATGGATATTGGGAATTTATCGCTCGATTACAGAAGTGGGAGACTGATGTCAACGGATTAAAATGGAATATCCTTGCAGACGTTCTGGCGTTTTTAGTAGAAAAGTATAATAAAACATTGAATTTGGCAGCCACTTGTACTACAATAGGATGTGGATTATAGAACATAAGATCTAGTATATACTTACAGGAGGAGCATCATGGAAGAAATCAGTTTACGGGAATATATAGAAGTACTGCTAAAAGGAAAAAAACTAATCGCAGGGATCACAGCAGTTGCCATACTCGTAGCTGCAGTCCTAAGCTTTACTATGCCTTCTACCTATGAAGCATCCGCGGTATTACTAGCCAATCCTATCGGATTTGCACCTCAACAAACCACTGCAGATGGGATCAACGACATTATCAATGCCATGAGCCGATATCCACAGATGGATGTGGCAACGTACAAAGAACAATTTATCAATCCTACGATCCTAAACAAGACGATCAGCGATCTTCAATTACAGGATGACCAAGGAAACCCTCTAAAGAGAAGAACGCTTATGAATAAGATCACCCTAGAGACAGTAGACAGGACGAATCTGCTTCGGGTGAGGGTGCAAGATCAAAACCCAGAGCTAGCAGCTAATATTGCCAATGCCTTAAGCCAAAACTTTATCTCCTTTATATCAGAAAAAACCAAAGAGCAAGGTTTCGCAGCAGCAGCAGCGATCGAAATCCAGCTCAAAGAGGAAGAGAAGAAGTTAGATATCCAAGCACAGCGCTTAAAAGAATACCTTATGAATTCCAAAAGCATTGAGGAGCTCAATAGTGAAGTCAGCTCTCTGATTCAGCAAATTACTACCTATAAAGCGAGCTTGAACGATGTAAATAAGTTTATTGTATCCGATAAAGAAACTTTAACAGTGCTCAATAAAGGACGGGGGACGGTAACGGGTATCGATCCTAGTGCAATCAAAGCCAATATTTCTCTAGGGACCGAAGCGGGCATAGGGGAGTATCAAGTTTCTCTCGGCAATGATCGCGTACTACAGCAGTCCATTATCTCTATTCGAGCAGCAGAAATAGAAGCACGACTGATTCAAAATATCGCAGAGCAAGACTCTCTCACAGCATCCATCGTAGACATGACAAGCCGTTTGTCAGAAGTACAGTCTATGCTAGCCGAAGAACAGTACAAGTATAATTCTATCCAAAGAGATTACTCTTTGGCAGAGCAGGCCTACAATGGATATCAACAACGACATAAAGAAGCGATCATCACGGCGGCATCGGATATAGGAAGAATTAGTATCCAAGTCTCTTCCAAGGCAGTCCCTCCTAACTTCCCGATCGCGCCTAGAAAAGCGCTCAATGTGGCAATCGCTGCGGTACTAGGGATGATGATCAGTGTATTTATTGTATTTTTTGAAGAATATTGGAAAAATAGCAAAACTTATTGATAAAAAGCCCATTAGGGCTTTTTATGCTATCAACTATGTATAGGAGTGGAATTATGAAGAGTAATAAGATCGTTCAGTATATCATATTCATCAGCCTTGGCGTCATGTTATTCATTCTTCCCTTTCCAAGGGGACTTTTTTTTGAGAAAGAAATACTTCCCGTACAGATTCTTTGCTTTGGCATTTTTCTAGTATGGATTTTATACAAAAATATGAACAAGCAAAAAATAGAGATTAGATCTTATATGGGTATTGCGGTATTGACGCTTTTTCTTTCTTATATACTCCCTATCATCTTGGGGCAAGCGGCAAATCGATATGATGCCCTACAATATGTAATTCGATATGGTGCATATATGATTATATTTTTAATGATGGCAGAGTTCACTTCATCTACCAAGGTACTATCTCTTTGGCTTCATATACTGGGTGTGAGTGGGATCGCTGCTGCACTACTGGGCATTGATGCTGCAGGAAGTGGAAAGCTTAATAATCTCTTTGGCTTTTTTGGGGGACTAGATCAGTGGGGTCGAGTTAATGGTGTCCTGCAGTATCCTAACTCCTATGCCGCATACTTAGGAGTGGTGTTTTTTATCTGTATAGGGCTTGCACTGATTACACCCAAACAAATCCTCAAAAGTGTGTATAGTGGGCTTACAATTCTTTTATTGGCTGCCATGATCCTCACTGTATCGAGAGGTGCTATCGCGATGGTACCCATTCTCTTTCTAGTGCTCTTGGTCATATTGCCAGGCAAACAAAAACGGCTAGAAGCAATATTATTGACTGTGGCGCCTGTAGGGGTGACGCTGTTTTCTATTCGTAGGTTGCAAAGTCTCCTTCATACAGTACAAAATCTACTCAAAGAACAGCACAGTACTCAAAATGAGATGATGCAGGTATGGATCTTGCTTGCGGGTGCTGTGGCAGTAACTGCAGTAGCCACTTTTGTACTGCTCCTTCTATTAAAGGCATTGAATACAGTACCCGATGGATGGTACACTGTCGGATTTATAGGAATCCTACTCGTAGGGGCGGGTGCTGTATTTATACTATGGAAAACAGGCATATACACAAGAATACTACCTGAATTCTTACTCCAACGTTTTGCAACGATGGGTACAGTGGAAGAAGCTACCTCGGGTCGTACAAATTTTTATCGGGATGGACTCAAACTCCTAAAAGATCACTGGATTCTAGGCGCAGGGGGTGGCGCGTGGAATGCCTTATACCGCATGTATCAATCCTACTCTTATGGTTCATCGGAAGCCCATAGTCTTCCTTTACAGGTGTGGATCGAAACAGGCATAGTGGGAATAGGATCTCTAATAGTACTATTTGCAACAACTATTCGCACGTATTTTAAAAGTCGCAATTCAGCCTACAATACAGAGCAAGCAGTCCTTCTTACTGCATTGTGGATGCTTCTCATTCATAGCTTGATAGATTTTAACTTCTCCTATTTCTCTTTGCCCATCATCGCATTTACCTTGATTGGTTGTATGGAAGGATTATCTGATCAAAAAGATTGCAAGGTACGGATTCCTTCGTGGGAGGGTATCATAGTGGGAAGCATCTTCCTGATCATGCCCATATGCTTTATGACATCCAGAGCCCATGCGGTGCAGGCTACAGCCATCATGCGCAGTGAAGGCACCACAGCAGAAAGTACGACCAAAGCCTTGGCAGAGATGGAAAAAGCAGTGGGAGTCAATGGGTGGAATGTACATTACTATGTACAGGAAAAGGTTACGGAGTCAGAACTCCAGATGGATCTGGATCGCTTATATGAGTATGCATTAGCACAGGGAGCAAAACAGGATATAAAAAATAGACACAAAGACGTACTCACAAAAGCACTACGTTTAAATCCAACCAATCCTATCATCAATGTGAAAATGGGCGCATTTTTGATCAAGCATCAAAACTTTGAAGAAGGTATACAATGTGTAGAAAAGGCATTGCGGTACAATCCTATGGGTGAGGCTCGATATCAAGAAGTTGCACAGGCAAATCTCCTCATTGGAAAGTTTTATATCCAACAAAACAATATAGAGCAGGCAAAAAAACTACTGACTCGGGTGATACAGCTAGAACAAGACATAGAAATGGTGAACCAACGGGCTTTAAAGCCAGTTCCTATGACACCCCAGACTACAGCATATATAGAAGAAGCAAAAGAGCTGCTTCAGCAGATACCATAATTTTTTTTTGTAAGGACAGGGGTAAAATCCCTGTCCTTTTGCTATCTAGTAGATGTAACACAAAACAAAACAAAGGAGGTGAAGCCCATGCCAGCCACAGCGAATGTACTCAAAGCCAAGCTACAACTTCGGTACGAAAAAGGTTCAAAGACCTTTGCAAACTGTACCGAGGACGCAGGTGTCCAAGATCTACTAGACACTGCCGATGCCATCGGAACACTGCAAA
>CALKRZ010000223.1 GCA_937989765.1 uncultured Clostridia bacterium
ATGTAGTGCAGGATGATGAATACGAAAATATAAAAATGGATTTATCAGAAATAACATTGAATGGATTTCAACTACCAGAGGAAGAGGATTTGACAGAACTACTCGCAAATATTGCTGAAATTGTACCAGAAGCATCAAAAAATATGCATCTTTATGATTCCAAGTATGTATGGGAATATTACGCATTAGGTATATTCTTCTTTTTAGGGCTGATTATGTCTACCGTTTTTATGCTTGCTACTTTCAGTACCATCTATTTCAAAATATTAAGTGATGCTTTAATAGACAGAGAACAGTATACCATCTTAAAAAAATTAGGTATGAGCAAAAAAGAAGTAGAAACTTCAGTTTACATGCAAGTAGGAATCTCATTTTTGTTGCCAACTATTATGGGGGTTATTCATAGCCTCGTTGCTATGAATATGGTAGGTGAAATCTTGAATACACGATTTACCGTCCAATTAATATGGGGAATAGGAGTGTTTACATCTGCTATGATTGTATTTTATATAATCATCAGTACAAATTATACCAAAATAGTATATGGTTCAGATGATCATGCCAAAAAATGAAGCATTCGCAATACTTCATAATACTCATGGGTACTATATCTTACTACTTTAGAAGAAATCAACTGAGCCCCTGGATAAAAGGATTTTTTATAGGCAATTTCATGTTTTCGATAGGCTATTTCCACTTCAAAGGTATCTGGCAGTGAAAGTTTACACAAAGCAATTTCTGATTGTAGGGTTTGTGCTACCCGTTTTTTGATCTCTTTGACAGCTTTTTGAGGATGCATACTGATGGTGCTGCCTCCGATTCCTTCCTTCACAGCAAGCGTCGTAATATGCGCATTACACTCCTTTATTTCCTTTGTCACATCTTGATCCCCACTGACAAAAACAACTGGAACTCCATGAAGTGCTGCTGCATATCCATTGATCAAGAATTCACTGGCGTATATTCCATTGATTTTGATGTAATCAAGACTAGTATCTAATGTATGCGCCAAGGGACTGCCTTCACTGCCTGCTCTGGCATGATATCCTATAAATATGGTTGCATCAAAACTGCTATCTAGTCCGCTGACCATACACATCGGGTCTCCTGCCCATCCACGCTGCATCATCACCACTTCTGGCAGTTCATTCATATCTATATTTCTAGCATGATCATGCGCATCTCGCACATAGATTTCTGTGGCTCCTGCTTCTAGGGCTCCCTCACAAGCAGCTCTTACCTCTCTTGTCATCTGTAGGGCAAAATCTCTAAAGTCACCATGCTCTTTATTTGCTTCACTCCAACTGGTCACACCTGTAATTCCCTCAATATCTGCACTTATATAAATCTTCATATGCAAGGCCTCCTTGTTTTATTCATATACGCCTAATCGTTCAGCCACACCACTTATGTATTCCATATCCAAACCACCCCAGTCAACTTTTTATTATGCATCTCTACAAAAGTATTTGACTTATCACATGCTTTTGCAAAGACCCAATATTTATACTGCTCCTGCTCATAATCCTACTCTCAGTATATCATAAATAGGCGTATTTTTCGATTTGTAATGATTTGACGGATACTTGATTTTTGTTTATAATAAAGATGGATAAAAACTGACCTACTATGCCCTTTCCGAGGAGGATTAAATGATGACAAACGAAGAATTTCAAAAATTAGTACTGCAAAAGTTCAATTCTTTAGAAGAAGGTCAAAATGAAATGAAAACCGATATCAAAGAATTGAATAGAAAAATGGACACTGTATATAATCAAACAGCGAATCTTACGGAGTTTCAAACAGGAGTGAAAAACAATTTAACACAAATCTCAAATGATATAAAGTTTATTGAACATAAAGAAATGCAAACTGAAAAAGAGTTGTTTACTATACAAGAAAAATTTAAAGTAATAAAATAAGTTGTCATATGTATAAAATCTATATACTAGTCAATACTTATATATGAGTGCTTAATTCCCCCAACTAAGCATTCCCCCCCTCATAGCCACGAGTAAATCGTGGCTATTTTTTTTAGATAATCCATTGGGTCAAATAGAACTTTGCTCGGCAAGCTTTTCAGCCAGTTCATTCAAATAGACCCACCGTTCCATTTTTTCTTCTAACTGCTTTTCTAGCTGTTCTTTTTTTGCCATAAGCTCCTGCAAAGCAACGTAATTGGCTGATACATTACTAATTTCTACTTCTGTCTCTTGAATTTTATTTTCTATTTCAGCTACAATACCATCAATCTCTTCATATTCTTTCTGCTCTTTAAAAGAGAACTTAAGAGGCTTGTCTTTTTCTTTTCTATTCTCCCTTTTTTCTTTTACCGCCTGATCCTTGCTTTCATTCTGTTTTACCTGATCCTCATTCTGTTTTTTATCATGGCTTTCTCTGAGCTGTGTATAATTCCCTGTATATTGTACAATCTTGCCCTTGCCTTCAAATACAAAGATCTTTTCTGCCATCTTGTCCAAGAAGTATCGATCATGAGAAATGGCGATCACAGCACCTGGAAACTCTTCTAGGTACTCTTCTAAAATCGTGAGTGTCTCAATATCTATATCATTGGTGGGCTCATCAAGAATAAGCACATTGGGTGCTTCGATCAATATGCGAAGCAGGTGTAGCCTTCTTTTTTCTCCTCCTGAGAGCTTGCCAATGGGTGTCCACTGCAAATCATCTGGAAATAAAAAGCGTTCTAACATTTGAGAGGCACTAATCTTATCTCCTGTGGCTGTAGTGACATACTCGGCACCTTCTTTGATATATTCCATCACTCTCATCCGATCATCCATATGATAGGTTTCTTGAGAAAATACGCCCATTCTCACAGTTTCTCCTACCTGTACTGTTCCTGTATCGGGTAGAAGTTTCCCACTGATGATATTGATAAGTGTCGACTTTCCACTTCCATTGGGTCCAATGATCCCCACTCGGTCATCCCGTAGGACAAGATAAGTAAAATCGCAAATAATCTGATTATCACCAAAGGCTTTGCTGATATTCTCAATTTCTACGATCTTTCTCCCAAGTCGGCTGCTTGCTACGGATATATCCATTTTTTCTTTATTGTTGTCGACATTTGATTCACTCAGCACTTCAAAGCGATCAATACGTGCTTTTTGTTTGGTGGTACGGGCTTTTGCCCCTTTTCTAATCCACGCAAGCTCTTTCTTGAATAAGCTCTGTCTTTTTTTGCCACTCGCTGCTTCGCTTTCCATTCTCTCTGCTTTTTTCTCCAGAAAACTACTGTAATTGCCTTTATACGCATATAAAGAGCCTTGATCGAGTTCTATAATCTGATTGACCACCCGATCTAGAAAGTATCTATCATGGGTAATCATGATGAGGGCACCTTTTCTGTTGTTGAGATATCGCTCTAGCCAGTCAATTGCTTCATTATCCAGATGATTGGTCGGTTCATCCAGGATCAGTACGTCCGATGGATGAATGAGCGCTGCTGCCAAGGCGATCCTTTTTCTTTGTCCACCCGATAAAGTACCTACTTTTGCATGATGATCGGTGATTCCTAGTTTTGACAATATTGATTTTGCTTCGCTTTCGATACCCCAAGCATTGGCGATATCCATATCATGAGATAGCTTTAATATCTTTTCGTCAGAGCTAGCAGGATCTTTGAGTGCTCGCTCATACGCTTGTATGATCTTCATGACAGTAGAGTTTCCTTTGAAAATTTGCTCAAGTACTACTGCTTCAGGATCAAAATCAGGATTTTGGCTCAGATATTCGATTTTCACAGCATTTCCTTTGATGATGCGACCCTCATCTACTTCTTCTACTCCTGCGATGATTTTGATGAGTGTACTTTTCCCCGTTCCATTGATCCCGATGAGCCCCAGTTTATCACTTTCGCTGATCCCTAGATTGATTTGATTTAATATTTGTTTTTCAGTATAGCTTTTTGATATATTCTCTACGCTGATTAGATTCATTTTTTCTCCTTTACCATAACGATTTCTATTTTTCTTTTATTATACCATCTTATATCGCCTTTCAAGCCATAAACTGATATTTCTAACAATTTTTATACCATCGCAAAAAAATAAACGCTGCCAGTTTTACATATCACTGACAGCGTTTATTTTAACCCTTACTTAGAGAATCCATTATAAAAATCTATTTTGATCATCTTTTTAGTACTCAAGCTTGAATTCTTCCACTGAAGCATAGACCTTAACATATACATCCTCTTTTTTAAGTTGATTGCGCATAATTTCTTCGGATTGTTTTGCCGCTTCTTTAAATGCCATAAGATCATTCGCTCTAAATGCTCCCATTAGATTTATGCTTGGAAATGTACAGATGGCTGAAATATAATCAAGCTCTTTTTGCAAACATGTGCCTGCTAAAAAAGCTACCGCAGCATCTTTTTGATCACATGCCATATATATTTTATTCCAAGTGGAACATATTTCTTCATAAAGTCCTGCGAGTGCGTCTTTAGGACTCCCCTTGGTTTGTATGCTCTCCAAGAGTTCCTTCCAAAGAGAATATGTGTTATTAATTATTTTCAAACAGCATTCATTATTATCTTCATAGGTATCCGCATGAATAATAGAACTATATAGTTGTTCAAAATCCACGGGGAGATGCGTAAACTTCAGTATTTCAGAAAGCTGTTTTTTAATCCCATATGCAAAATATCTATTATTCATAAGCGCCACTGCATCTGAAATATTCATCAATATCATACCAGAACTTTGACGAATATCTGCTATATCCCTTGATAGAGCCACTTTACAGTATTCAGACATGGCTGATGTGATATGTTTTTCTGCCTTCTGCAACATTCTTTCATTTGCGGGTTCTTGCATGGTTTTTTTAATTTTGCTTTGCAGGTCTGCAAATCTTTTTTCATCTTCTTCTGAGCAGCAATACACTATTTTACAATCAGCGACTAGAGAAACTAATGGTTCATCAAAATCGGAAATTTTCTCAAGTCGATCCCAAGAAATCCCCCAAAAATCATATCCTATTCCATCTAAAATAAATGTTTTGGTAAGTTCATGTGCCCGATCTGTTTTGGGTACAAAATAGAAATCCACATCAGACATTTCATGTGCAGTTCCATTGATATAGGAACCGTAACAACATAAAAGGCTCACATCCTCTTTGTATTCTTCTTTTACTTTATTGATAATTATTTCTACGATCGCATCGTTTCTATCTTTCATGATAAGTATCCCCTCTCTTTTTTCCTGCATTTATGATCACTCTTATATAATCTTTTCCCAAGGATAATCTTGATCATATGCCTTAAAACCTGCTGATTCATAAAATGCATACCGCTCATCACCGAATGACTCCACATAAGCCTTTTTGGCACCTATTTTTTGTAATCGTTTCAAGCCTTCTATTAATACAACTTGACCAAGGCCTTTTCTTTGATAATCGGGATGTGTCCCTACGGGTTCAAACATACCAATTTTGTTTTCTTCGTCATACCAAACCACACAAGCAGAAGCAAGCGATCCATCTTTGAATTCTGTCACAATATCAAGATCTGGGCGATACATAGGCGCATCGATCATCCTAAAAAAACTTTTTGGCGCTTCTACTTTGTATTCTGCACTTGGGTTAAATGCCTGGTTGATCACATTATATCTCTTGCATAAATCTATATTTTCTGCCATGGAACGCACGATAAATCCTTCTGCCACTTGAGGCTCATACTCCTTTTCTGTATCTATGGTCTGCAGATTTAAATAGTTACAAGCGCCAGCCTTTTTATACCCTCTTTCTGTCAATAAATCATTGAGCGCTGTATCACTTTCCTTTGACCAGATGACTATCCTTTTATGCTTGCCATCCTCTGTTGGAAGTGCATAGTTTTCTTCTGACCACGCTAGCATTTCAGTATGTAAGTATTCATATCCCGGTCTTATTTGAAAAAAAGTATTGCAAGTATCTTCAATATGGGCAATTGCTACAATCCTGTTTTCTTCTTCCCAAATCTTGATAGCACCTTCCCAACTTTCAAATCCCATTTCCACAAAGAGAGGATTTACAAAATGTTCTGCATACTCCCACCTTGCTGGGAGCCAGCAATCTTGATTACCATTTATGCTATACATCTCTTTCAAGAAATCCATAATTTTTTTATAATCTTCCTGTTCATACATTCTCGTTTTTACCATATTTAATTCCTCCATTTATTTGTATTTTCGCTTTCTTTGGAATCAGTACTTAGGCTACTATTCATATTTTATACAAATAAAAAAACTGCAAGAAAGCAAAGCCTCCTTACAGTTTCTAAAATAATCATTATTTTACATCATCAAATA
>CALKRZ010000224.1 GCA_937989765.1 uncultured Clostridia bacterium
TTTTCTTTTCTTCCAGTTTTTATAATACTCTTTTCTGAGTGAATACAGTACCCTGTCTTAATCAGCTTAAGAAAGTCAATCATGATTTTTTTTCCTCCAGTCTGCTACAAAAAGATCTAGACCTTCTGCAATGGAAATACGGGGTGTATATCCTAGATCTTTTTTTGCTGCTTCAATATTTAGTGTTTGACTTTTTGCGAGTACCCCTATGGAGTAACAGGTGATGACGGGTTCTTTTCCAAATAAAAGCGTACTGCTTATCACTTCCGTCATTTTAGCGATGCGGAGGGCATTTTTATAAGAAATATTTCTTCGATGCATTGTTTTTCCGAGTTTGCGAAAAATCTCTTCGAATATATAGATAAGCGCTAGGGGTTCTCCGTTGGTAATATTGTATTTTTTGCCTAAGGCATTTTGTGGCGCTGTCATGCACAAGATGAGTGCATCCACCACGTTCTCTACATAGGTGATATCTACTAAAGCGCTTGCCCCATCCACAATGGGAATACCTACAGTATCATTGGCTTTGAGGAGCCTTGGAAATAGAGCAGTGTCATCAGGGCCAAACAAAGCCCTGGGGCGGATGGAAATGACTGCAAGACCATTCTTGAAAGCGGTCTCTATTTCTTTTTCTGCCAACAGCTTTGTCGCTGCATAATGATTTATTGGCTTTTCTGGAAGAGGGTCAGTTTCTTTGATATTATAGCGATCTGTAAAATCAAAATAGATACTAGGGGTAGAAACATGAATGAGCCGCTTTATCTGATGCTGTTCGCAACCAGCAATGAGATTTCTAGTTCCTGCTACATTGGCGGAATAAAAGTCCTGATATTTTCCCCAAGGGGAAGAAAGAGCTGCACTGTGAAATACATAATCCTGTCCTTTGCATAAGGACATAATAGCTTGGGCATCGGATAGATCTACTTGAATAAATCGGATGCCTTGATCTTCTAGCATCATACCCTTCGCTTTATTTCTACCTACAGCAGTTACCCTATAGCCCATGCTATGAAGTCGTTGTGCTAGTTTTCCACCAAGAAAACCCGTTGCACCTGTAATCAATACTTTCATGATTTTTCACCATTCCATTCAATATCCCAAGTGGACGCTTCTATAGGGGACAGCTTATTTTTTGCTGCTATTTTTATAAAGTGAATAAAAGTCATCCATTGATAAAAAGCAGGAAGTAGATCTCTCTTACAAAACAGCACATCTTTGGCGGTCATAAAGGTATGCAGCCACTGCTTCATTTGTGAGAAGGAGCGGATGGACCCAAGACCATAAAACAGCATTGCGGTGGAAAGCATATGATCTTTTGGGTCCATGGGGACAATAGGATCTATTGTAGGATGCAGAAATATGCTAGATATACGCGGATGAGATGAGAAAAAATGAATGCCGCTAGTTGTTCTTGGATTACATTCTATGGGATATAGAACCCCATCGGGGGATTGGATGAAATCAAAGGCGATCTGACCTGTAAAATGGATCTTTTTCACAAAGCTTTGAACCCAGCTATGAATCGCAGGATCACATTCTAAATGAAAGTGGATTCCTGCACCTTTTCCAGCACGAAAATAAGAGGTATATGCAGAATGTGCTAATAATTTTCCATCTTTTGCGACTCCATAGGTACAGAGAGATTTTCCTTCGATGAATTGCTGGAGAACCCAAGGTTTTTGTTCATTCATTTCTTCTGCATCCATTTGGATATTGGACGAAT
Organism: uncultured Clostridia bacterium; assembly: GCA_937989765.1. Lineage (GTDB taxonomy): Bacteria > Bacillota > Clostridia > Lachnospirales > CALKRZ01 > CALKRZ01. The sequence goes on from CALKRZ010000224.1 coordinate 1,724, forward strand.
CTACGAAATATACTTTACTAGAAAAGCGTGAGAAGACAGGTTTCAAGACCCATTTTTTACTCTTTGATTCTTGTATCCGTGTAAATATTTGTTCTTTGCTGTGAACACAAAAAGTGACAGGTACAGAAAATCCTAGTTCCTCAGCCCATTGGATGAAGGTGTATTTATTATGCAGTTTTTCTAGCTTTGTGATATGATCTACCCAAATCAAAACAGGGTGGGAGGATTCTAAAAAAGTTTTTCCTTTGGAAATATAAAAAACTTCTTCACAAGCAGGAATCACTATATCAATATTATGTTTCTTAATAATGGCAGCTAGTTCTTGGAGATATTGATCCGTTTGTTGTCTGGGCTTTGAAACCAAGTACTGCTTTGTAACTGATCTAGAATATCGACATAGAGGATGGGGTATGCTCTCAGCAGTAATTACAGTACATCCTGCCCTCCAAAAAATCCTTGATAGTTCTAAAGCAGCGGGAGCTCTAGTTCCTGTAAGCAGGATATTAAATTTTTGAGTTTCTTTAATACTCAAGAATAATTCCTCCTATAGAAAGTCCAGCAGAAGTACCGATGAACAGAACCAAATCGCCACGCTTTATTTTCCCTTGCTGGATTGCCTCATGAAAAGCCATTGGAATGGAAGCTGCGATGATGTTTCCATGATTGTGTACGATGGACATAAACTTTTCTTTGGGAATACCAAGTTTTCTTCTCATATGCTCCATGCCTGATTTGCTAGCTTGATGAGGGATCACCATTTTAATATCCTCAAGACATAGAGTAGTGGATTGGAATAAAGCTTCCATAAAAGCATCCATCTTGTGAAAAACTAGTTCGAAAAGTTTTACACCTTCCATAGAAAATAAGAAGTTTTTTTCTGTATCTTTATTATGTTCCCTAGGATGTAGCTTGGTTCCCCCTCCTAGGACTTCCGATAAATGAGCACCTCTACTATACGTTACCATTTTAGAAGAAATAATATGACTGCTTTCATCCTCTTTGGATTTGCCAATGACTACAGCCACAGCGCCATCACCAAATAAAGAATAGTTCTTGATTTCTTCTGGATTTAACGCAATTGACGCGATCTCGGAGGATACTAAAAGCACTCGTTCATACCTACCTGATTCTACTAAATAAGATATCGTATCTAGAGCAGTTACAAAGCTTAAGCAAGTGGAGTTTATATCAAATGCAGGGATGCCGCAATCTAGTAGTCCAAGTGCTTCTTGAATTAAAGCAGCATTACAAGGAATCGGCTGTTCCATAGATCCACTGGCCCCGATGATACAGTCAATATCTTCAATTTGTAAGCAAGCATCTTCTAATGCCAAACGAATGGCTTTAGCTGCCATTTGAGAACTAGATTCTCCTTGCGCATAATGGCGTATTTCTACCCCAGAGATCTTTTTTGCAGTACCAGGTCTTACATTTAATTTTACGTCTATTTCTTCTGCCGTTACAATATGATCTGGCAAGTATTTTCCAGTTCCCAAAATTCGTATTCTTCTCATGCTTTAAACCTCCTGATGAACGATTTATTCAACAATAGTTGACAACTTTCTACATCTATTGTACAAAATAAATTCAGTACTGTCACTAAGAAATAAACATAGTAGAATCAGAAGAACATATGTAAATCAGTGTATTTTGAAGGGGTCTAAGCAGCTAGTTCCCAGCACTCTCATAGACCTTGATGCCTTGAAGCCAAGTAAAGTATGCAATACAAAAAGAAACGATAGCTACGATGAGACCAGTGCCAATGCTTTCTATGAAATTTGCTTTATTTACAAAATAACTAGCAGGAAAAAAGGCTGCAAATGCAAAAGGTATAATAAAGGAGATCGCAATTTGTATTGGTTTAGAATAAATGGATAGGGGATATTTTGCAAATTCACTGGTCATATAGGTAAGGTGCATAATACTGAAGCTATCCTTGATCCAAAAAGCCAATGATGCAAAAAATAGCTTAATAGAGGTATAAATGACGGAGCCGCATAAAACAGCAAACAACATAAGCATAATATCGATAAGTCCTAAGGATAGGTGTAGCCTACTTAAAGAGATTGTAATCAAACTACAGCCAACAATCAACTCTCCTAAGGCATCAGGCTGAAATCGATCTGCAATCAAATGAAATAAGGGGTTGATAGGGCGAATTAAATATCGATCAAAGTTGCCACGAACAATCATGGGTGAGCTTAGAAGCCATATGTTATCTGTAAATAAGTGATCAATGCCCCGTGGAAGTTGCGCAAAGCCGTATATAAACACAATTTCATCAAAACTCCACCCATTTAGATTTGGGATTTTTTCAAATACCAAAAACAAAAAAGCGATTCCAGAGGCTTGCATCATGAAAAAACCAAATAATCCAAGAAAAAAATCTAGTTTATTTTGCATGAGAGATTTTACATATTGTATAATAAATTTTCGATATAGTCGGAAATATTTCATGAGATCAACCTCCTAAAATGGTAAGACGATTTACCGCTTTGTTCCATACCCAGTGAGTAAGCGCAAAAAATACCACGATCCATAGAATTTGCGTGCTGATGGCATGGAAAGCATCCATGCCAGAATACTTATTAAGATAGATCATAACAGGTGTATAGTTCATAGAGTTAAACGGTAAGAATTTGAGTATATCTTGCAGCCATATAGGAAAAAAAGCAATAGGAATTAATGAACCTGAAAAAAATCGAAGTACAGCCATTTTCGACATACGAAGTCCCCAAATATAGCTTGTATAAAAGGATATCATTCCAAATGCAAAGTTGAATAAGAACATGATCAAAAAGCTTAAGAAGGTACTGACTACATACAATAATAGTGTCTGCAAATTAGGCGGCATTTGACCTACAATAAAGAAACGAATGGCAACTAAGCCGATCCAAATAGGAAGTGCACTTGTTATGATCTGATAGATAGACCTGCCTAACGCACTAAAAAAAAGCCTGATCTGATAATTGATAGGTCGGATCAGATTTATAGCGATAGAGCCTTCTACGACTTCTGTTCCGATCATAGCATCAATATTAGAGAAAGTGAGACGGGATGTAATCTCGCTGATAAAGATGTAAATAATCATATCCTGTAGGCTAAATCCTGCTAGTGTTGCATTTGGAGAACTGTGGAATATGGCTTTCCATAAATAGTAAGTAATGAAAATATACATAATTCCAGCTAAAATAAATAGAAAAAAGCTGATACGATAGTTCATCACTGCTTGAATTTCACTTTTGGCGAACGGCAAATAGAGTCGAAACCATTTAGATACTGTTTTCACTAGTTCACCCCATCTCGGTATATTTTTTTCACCACATCTTCAATGCTTGTTTCTTGAATATTAATATCAATGGCTTGTACCTTTGGCATTACAAAGCTTACAATATCGGAGATATTGATTACATTACGATTAAAGTGAACATATAGACTATTGCCTTTTACCCAAGTTTTTGCATCCTCTTCTGTAAGAGAAAATGCTTTTGCAATATCAATACCTTTAAGATGCAGCTCATCCGCTACATTAAGCGTATCCTTTACATCAATTTGTACAGTACGCATATATCCATACGTATTTTTGATTTCTTGAATACTCCCATCATATATCTTTTGACCGTTATCAATGATAATCATCCGATTACACAATTCTTCGATATCGACTAAGTCATGGGTTGTTAAAATAACGGTGGTATCAAATTCTTCATTAA
>CALKRZ010000225.1 GCA_937989765.1 uncultured Clostridia bacterium
AAGAGATTTTAAATGATCACAAATTCCCTATTGTTTTGGGAGGAGAGCACCTTATTAGCCTTCCAGTGATTGAAAAGATGTATAGAAAATATGGGGATGAATTAATTTTGATTCATCTTGATGCGCATGCAGACTTACGAGAAGATTATATAGGTCAAAAAAAATCTCATGCAGCTGTGATTAGAAGATGTTGTGATTTTATGAACCCTAAACATATTTATCAGTTTGGGATTAGATCAGGTACTCGAGATGAATTTACATATGCCAAAAACCATACAAATCTATACCCTTTTGAAGTATTAGAGCCTTTGAAGCGTGTGATAAAAAATTTTGGAGATCGTCCTATACATATTTCCTTAGATATAGATGTAGTAGATCCAGCTTATGCCTGTGCTACAGGTACTCCAGAGGCAGGAGGGATTTCTTCAAGAGAACTATTTGATAGCTTATTACTTTTGAAACAATGTAATATTGTGGGATTTGATCTAGTTGAAGTTTCTCCTGTATATGATGTGGCAGATCGAACATCGCTCTTAGCCGCTAAGATTATTCGAGAACTTATTTTATCCGTATCCAAATAGATATGTGTGAAATGCTATATACTTTTTGTTAGGTAGGGCATGCAAGTGTACTTCACCAAAAAAACAGAGCTTTTGTATTTTTTTGCGAAAAGAATGAGGAAAAACTTGCACATAAATAAAAGACCATGATAGAATAAAAGGGATTTGATGTATTTTTGACATAAAAAGTTAGAACAATGCAATATTTATGTCGCTTAAGAATTCATTAAAGAGTACAGTAATAAATATCTGGTTAGATGAGTAAATTTTTTCAATATGGAGGGTTATACATGAATGCACTGGAGAAGGTAAATGAACTCAATGCCCGTCGAAGTGCCATTGAAGCTGGTGGAGGTGAAGGTGCAAAAAAACAGGGAAAAGCACAGTTTTCAGCTCGGGAACGAATAAATGCCTTGTTAGATGAAAAAAGTTTTGTAGAAATAGGTGCATTTGTACAACATCGTGCTACGGCTTCCATGGTGGATCAATATACCCCAGCGGATGGAGTGATTGCAGGATATGGAACGGTAGAAGGACGACTTGTATACGTATATAGTCAGGATGCTACTGTTTTAAGTGGGTCAGTAGGAGAAATGCATGCCAAAAAAATCAGTAAAATATATGATCAAGCATTAAAAATGGGTGCCCCTGTAGTAGGTATTTTAGATTCTGCAGGATTGCGTATCCAAGAAGGAATGCACGGTTTAGATGGATATGGGGATATATACATAAGGAAGACGTTAGCTTCAGGTGTGATTCCTCAAATATCCATTATTATGGGGGATTGTGCAGGGGGAGCAGCCTTTATTCCTGCTTTATCTGATTTTGTATTTATGTCCAATCAACATGGACGAATGTTTATGGCAAGCCCTAATACGATGAAAGATCAAGCAGATAAAGAAACTGCCTATGATCAGTTTGCCAGTGGGAAAATTCATAGTGAAAAAAGTGGAATGGTTCATTTTGTATTAGAGTCAGAAGAAATTTGCTTTGATGCGGTACGAGAGTTACTAAGTTTTATTCCTTCGAATAATATGGAAGATGCACCATTGTCAGGGGCAGCAGATGATTTAAATAGAGTAGCAGAATCCCTAAACACGCTTATTCCGTCCGATGATACTAAGTCCTTTGATATGAAGGATGTGATCAGTAGCATTGTGGACAAGGGACATCTGTTGGAGATCCATGAAAAGTATGCTGAAAACATAATCATTGGTTTTGGAAGGTTTAATGGATATACAGTGGGTATTGTTGCCAATCAACCAAAGGAAAAAGATGGCGTATTGGATGGATGGGCTGGAAAAAAAGCAGCAGGTTTTATCCATTTTTGCGATGCATTTAATATTCCTATTTTGTCTTTGACAGATGTAGGAGAGTATAGAACTTCTGTTGTCGAAGAACAGCAGGGGATGATTAAGCAGACAGCAAAAATGGTATATGCATTTGCCAATGCCACTGTTCCCAAAATTAATATATTGGTACGGAAAGCCTATGGTAGTGGGTATGTAAGTATGAATAGTAAACATCTGGGCGCAGATGTGGTATATGCTTGGCCTACAGCACAGATCTCGGTGATGAATAAGGAAGCAGCTGTAGAGATCCTATATGCAGAGGAGTTAAGGACTGCTGAAAATCCTAAAGAACTGAGAGCTATAAGAATGCAGGAATATGAAATGCACCAAACCAGTCCATACATAGCTGCCAGTATGGGGTATATAGATGATATTATAGAGCCTTCTACAACAAGGAAAAGAATTGTTGCAGCTTTAGAGATGTTGGTGAGCAAAAGAGAGAATAGGCCTAGTAAAAAGCATGGCAGTACTGTGGTGTAGATGTATGGTCAATTGTTTAAGAATGAGGTGATTACATGAATGAGTTTACCATAGGATTGGGAACAACCTTGATTGGTATGGGTGTAGTTTCTATTACCCTGCTGGCGCTATCTTTCATTTTGGATTTATTTAAAGTATGTAGTGTGATTCCTAGCCCCAAAATCCAATCACTACCTGAACAACATAAAGAGAAGGCTATGGTAGAGATGCCTCAAGGGGAACACATGGAAACTTCCGAGGAACTTGATGAATTACAGATCATTGCAGTTATAACAGCAGTTATTGCAGCAAGTTTAGGGACAACAACAGATAAACTACATATACAATCTTATAAAAGAGTATCTCCAAACCCTAGCGGATGGAATGCAGCTGGTAGGCGAGAAAATATGAAAAATTCTAGTTACTAAGTGTCTACATGATTTGAGGAGGAACCAGAATGAGAAAGTTTCAAGTAACAGTCAATGGTACTATATATGAAGTAGCAGTTGAAGAAGTAAGTGAAGGACAAGCACCTGTCGTTGTACCAGTTATCGCTTCTAACCCTACACCCGCAGTAGCTAAGACAGTTTCAGCGCCTAAAAGTTCAGTGAGTGAATCAAGTGTGCTAGCAGATGCAGTGAAAATAATAGCGCCTATGCCAGGTACTATTGTCGATATAAAGGTAAAAGAAGGGGAAGTAGTCAAAGAAGGAGAAGTAGTTGTTATTTTAGAGGCAATGAAGATGGAAAATGAGATTGTGGCCACTACTACAGGAAAAGTGAGATCTATTCATGTATCAAAAGGTGCTTCAGTAGACTCTGGGGATTTGATCGTATCTATAGGGTCATAATGACATAGGAGGAGGCAATCAAAATGGATTTTTTGAATATGCTGTTAGAGACGATGCAAGGTTTTCTAAGCAGCACAGGTTTTATGGCATTAGACTATAAAAGTTTAATCATGATTGCTGTGGCTTTGATTTTTATGTATTTGGCCATAAAAAAAGAATATGAACCTATGCTTTTGCTTCCTATTTCATTTGGTATGCTCTTGGTTAATCTTCCACTAAATGGTTTGATGGAAGAGGGTGGGCTTCTACAATATTTGTATTTGGGGAACAAGCTTGGAATTTTTCCTCCCTTAATTTTCATGGGAGTAGGGGCTATGACAGATTTTGGTCCATTGATTGCCAATCCACGAAGTATCATTCTTGGAGCAGCAGCACAGTTTGGTATCTTTTTTTCTTTTTTGGGGGCACTATTATTAGGATATAGCCCTCAAGAGGCATCTGCTATAGGCATTATTGGGGGCGCAGACGGCCCAACAGCTATTTTTTTGACTACTAAGCTTGCACCTCATTTATTAGGACCTATTGCAGTAGCTGCATACTCATATATGTCCTTAGTTCCTATTATTCAGCCTCCAATTATGAAATTTCTCACGACAGAAGAAGAACGTAAAATCAAAATGGATCAGCTTCGTCCTGTTTCTAAGGATGAAAAAATACTATTTCCTATCATTGTAACCATTCTAGTCGTACTCCTACTTCCAAGTTCAGCTCCTCTTATTGGAATGTTAATGTTTGGAAATTTGATCAGAGAATCTGGTGTGACAGATAAGTTAGCGCAAACAGCATCTAATGCGTTATTATTTATCATTACCATTTTTTTAGGTATTACAGTAGGTGCTACAGCTACAGCTGAAGCGTTTTTGAATGCTAAAACCCTAGGAATTTTGGCGCTTGGACTTGTGGCATTTTCTATTGGAACGGCTACAGGGGTATTGTTTGGAAAAGTAATGTGCAAATTATCTGGTGGAAAAGTAAATCCTTTAATAGGAGCAGCGGGTGTATCGGCTGTACCGATGGCAGCTCGGGTGGTGCAAAAAGTGGGGAGAGAAGCAAACCCTACTAATTTCTTATTAATGCATGCGATGGGTCCTAATGTAGCAGGAGTAATAGGATCTGCTATTGCAGCAGGAGTGTTACTTACCATGTATGGAAAGTAAGGCAACTTCAAAAAAATAACTTTGCAATCTGCTGGTCTATTTTGCAAAGTTTTTTGTTTCAGTTGCCTAATGCATAAAAACAGGAGGAAAAATATGTCGGATAAAGTGAATAAGCGGCCTGTCAAAATTACAGATACTATTTTTAGGGATGCGCATCAGTCTCTCATTGCGACTAGAATGACAACGGAAGATATGATTCCTATTGCAGAGAAGCTAGATCAAGTAGGTTTTCATTCTTTAGAGGCATGGGGTGGAGCTACTTTTGATACATGCCTTCGATTTCTTAAAGAAGATCCATGGGAAAGACTGAGAAAACTAAAAAAAGCTACTAAAAATACGAAACTTCAGATGCTTCTTAGGGGACAAAATCTTTTAGGATACAGACATTATGCCGATGATGTAGTGGAATACTTTGTGCAAAAAAGCATTAGTAATGGAATTGATATTGTCCGAATTTTTGATGCTTTAAACGATCCTAGAAATCTAGAAACAGCTGTGAAAGCTACGCTAAAAGAGGGTGGACATGCTCAAATTGCCATAGCCTATACCCTTAGTGAAGTGCATACGATAGAATATTATATAGGCCTCGGAAAACAGTTTGAAAGTATGGGTGCAGATTCTATTTGTATTAAAGATATGGCAGGTCTTCTGGTTCCCTATGCAGCAGCTGAATTAGTTACTGCGCTCAAAAAAGCAGTGAGCTTACCTATACAGATCCATGCGCATTATACGAGTGGTGTAGCATCTATGACCTATTTGAAAGCGATTGAGGCAGGGGCTGATATAATTGATACAGCGATGTCTCCATTTTCTATGGGCACATCTCAGCCAGCTACGGAGGTCATGGTAGAAACCTTGAAGAATACTCCATATGATACAGGATTAAATCAAAAGCTTTTGAAGGAAATTGCAGAATACTTTAAACCTATTCGTGAAAAAGCAATAGAAATTGGTTTGTTAAGTCCAAAGGTATTAGCAGTAGATATTGAAGCATTACTTTATCAAGTACCTGGGGGAATGTTATCAAACCTTGTGTCCCAATTGCAAAAGCAAAAGGCAGAACATAGATATGAAGATGTGTTGAATGAAATACCTAGGGTTCGAGCAGATCTAGGATATCCTCCTTTAGTCACGCCTACCAGTCAAATTGTAGGTACACAGGCTGTATTTAATGTACTAGCTGGGGAAAGATATAAAATGATAACGAAAGAGACCAAAGCTTTAGTTAGAGGAGAATATGGGAAAGCTCCTGTACCTATTTCTCAAGATATACAAAGAAAAATCATTGGTAATGAGAAACCTATTACTTGTCGTCCCGCAGATCTTCTAAAACCTGAATTAAAAGTGATCGAAGGTGAGATGAAGCAGTATAAAGAGCAGGAGGAAGACATTCTCTCCTATGCA
>CALKRZ010000226.1 GCA_937989765.1 uncultured Clostridia bacterium
CTTCCGTATCGGTATGGTTCAGATGAACCTAAAGAAATCCTGATCAAGGCACAGCACGCAGGGTTACATTATATATCCATTAAAGATCACGACTCTATCGGCGCTTATAAAAAGTTGCGCGAGCTTACAGTAACTAATTATTTTAAAGGGAAGATCATCCCTGGGTGTGAGTTTTCTGTAGTTCATCAGGGGAAGCCGATCGAAGTATTAGGATACGGGATAGATTTGGATGCCATAAGTTCAACAGGAGTCATTTCAGATGAAAAGTTCCTTGAGAGAGAAAATGAGTATCTCAAAAAGCTCATGGGTGTATGTAAAAATCTTAGCCTTACGTATAGTGATCATCTATCTATTACCCATGGTAAACTTTTTGCCACACAAATCCTCCATGCTGATCTTCGAAAATATCCTGAAAATGAAAAACACTTTACCAAAGAAATATGGGAAAGTGTCAATGCATTTTATAGAACTTGTGTGAATAACGAAGACAGTCCGTTTTTTCTGGATCAGATAAAAAATTATCCTACGATACAGGAAGTGACTACGCTTATAAAAGAAGCAGGGGGCAAAGCATTTTTGGCTCATCTTTATGGCTATTTCACAGATGATCATGAAGAATTTTTGGATTCGATGATCTCCTTGAATGCTCTAGACGGAATAGAATGCTACCATTCCCTTCACACGCTAGATCAGACAAAGCATCTGCTTACTTATTGTAGGGAGCACACCCTTTTTGCTTCGGGGGGAAGCGACTACCACGGAAAGCTTAAGCCTACTGTGAACATCGGCGAAAGTATTCCTGGCACAAGAATACCCCTAGAGCTCATAGCGCCATGGATTCCAAGTAATCTACTTGCGAGGTAATATGTTTCTCCCTATTTTACTAAATACCAAATAATTTACTATGCTTATACTATCTCTTACACTAACTCGTTGCTAGCGTTAGTTCTACTTCCTTGGCTGGGTTTACCTGCATCTTATATGGCTGCTTTCCTCTCTATTTACTGTACCATACTCCTTACTTTTTGGACCAATTCCACAAATTCCTTCCTATAGCCGCCCACGTCTTCTCCTAGAGAATTCTGGGCTCTTTCTAGGGTTGCACCATAGCTTGCATTTCCTTTATACCTCGAATCTCTCAGCAAAAGACCAAATTCTGCTACTGCTGTAGCAAATGCAAAATCTTTACTCAGTTTTTGATCTCGTACAGCTTCTGCTTTCATCGGAAATTCTAGCAAGCGGCTTGTTTCTGAGGTAGGCTCTTTATATCTTATTTTGACAAATAGGATCTCATCATCAATACCCTTGGTTGTCAGATCGGCGTACCGCAAGCTGCCTGCCCCTGCTTTTCCTTCTGCAGGGATGATCTCATATAAAGCGGTTACCGTATGCCCTGCTCCTAGATCTCCTGCATCTTTTGTATCATCTATAAAGTCCTCATTTTGTAGCCTTCTATTTTCATACCCGATCAGTCTATATTCTTTTACAAGCTCAGGATTAAATTCTACTTGAAGCTTCACATCTTTGGCGATAGTATAGAGTGTTCCACTCATTTCACTCACAAATACTTTCTCTGCTTCTCGAATCGTATCGATATAGGCATAGTTCCCATTGCCTTTATCTGCCAAGATTTCCATCTTATTATCTTTTATGTTTCCTAATCCAAATCCCAGCACACTGAGAAATACCCCTTCTTTTCTTTTGGCTTCGATGAGTTTTTCTAACTGGCTTTCTGAAGATGGTCCTACGTTAAAGTCCCCATCTGTGGCGAGGATCACCCGATTGTTTCCCCCCTCGATATAATGCTTTCTTGCTATTTTATACGCTAGTTCGATGCCCTCTGATCCTGCGGTTGAACCACCTGCGTTTAGTTTTTTTAATGCATTTATGATCTTTTCTTTTTGATCTCCCCTTGCGCCTTCTAAGACGACACCAGAAGCCCCTGCATATACGACCATAGATATACGATCATTTTCAGTTAATTCATTGACTAGAAGCTTAAAGGATTCTCTTAATAAAGGCAGCTTGTTGGGTTCATCCATAGAACCTGAAACATCGATTAGAAATACCAGATTGCTTTTGGGAAGCTGCTTTTTTGACACCTCTCTGCCCTTTAGTCCGATCATCGCGATATAATGTTCTTGATTCCATGGGCAAATTCCCATTTCCATCTGGACAGCGAGAGGGTCTGCGTTCTGAGGCTCTGGATACTCATATGTAAAGTAGTTGATCATCTCTTCGATCCTCACAGCACCTGGATCAGGCATTTGACCTTCACTTATGAACCGTCTTATATTGCTATAAGATGCCGTATCTACATCAATAGAAAATGTGGACAGTGGTGCAGTAGCTACCCGAGAAAAATTATTTTCTGTGATGGCTGCATACTCTTCTGTATTGTATGCCTCTATTTCATATTCCTGTGTCTCTTGTTTCTCTTTGGCGAGTTGATTTTGTATAGGTACTTCCATGACTTCTGTATTCATCCTGACGTCAGATGTAGTTGGAGCTTCTTGTGCTGTATTCATGGGCAGTGATTCTAGTTTACTTGCACCACATCCTACTGTGAGTGTCATAGTGATCACACCTATGATGATTGCTTTGAGCGTATTCTTCATATCATCCATCCCTTCTTCAATATACCTTTATTTTAGAGTACAATGGGTTAGACGATGCTCATGATGAAAAGTTCCCTAAAATTTTACTAAATCTATTGATTATGGCCATCTATAAGTTGACAGTACGAAGAATTCATGATATTATGAGAATCATTATCACAAGTTCCAAAATAATAATAAACACCTATTCTTAGGAGGAAGATCGAATGAACATACATCTAAAGAGTATTAAAAACAGTAGTACTATTTTAATCTTGGTTTTATTAATTGCCTTTACAGTAGTAGGTTGTTCTAGTCAAAAAGAAACTCTAGCACCTAAGGTTGAACCTGAAGTGATAGAATCAGTTGTGGAAGAAAAAGTACTTGAACCTGATGTGAAAGTAACAATGCGTGTTGGTACTTTGAAAGGCCCTACAGGAATGGGTATGGTTGATTTAATGGAACGAGATTCAAAGGATGAAGCGGCGCTAGAGTATGAATTTGACATCATGGGTAGTCCTGATGAACTCGTGGGTAAGATCATAAGTGGTGAGCTAGATGTGGCTGCAGTACCTACCAATATGGCACTTTTGCTTAATAATAAAACAGAAGGTGCAATTCAGCTTGCAGCGGTTAACACATTGGGTGTTCTGTATGTGCTTGAAAATGGCAATGAGATCCAATCCATTGCAGATTTGAAAGGAAAGACGGTTCATACAAGTGGCAAAGGTGCCTCTCCTGACTTTGTGTTCCAATATCTTTTAAAACAAAACGGACTAAATCCTCAAGAAGATGTAACTTTAGAGTATAAATTGGAGCATGCTGACTTAGCTTCTGCCATGGTTGAAGGCGATGTGAAGATTGGACTTTTACCTCAACCACACGTAACCACTGCGCTCATGAAAAATCCAGATTTGCGCATTGCACTCGATGTTACCAAAGAATGGTCCACTGCTGCGGGTGATGATGCGACACTTGCGATGGGTGTTCTTATTGTTCAAAAAGCATTTGTAGATGCACATCCAGAAGCATTCCACGCATTTTTAGATGAATATGAAGCTTCTGTGGCATTTGTAAATAAGGATGTAGATGCAGGTGCTGCATTAATAGAGAAATATGGTATCCTGCCAAACGCGGCCATTGCCAAAAAGGCTATTCCGTATTCAAACATTGTATTTATCAATGCACTTGAAGCAAAACCTTTTTTAGAACAGTTTTTTGAAGTACTTTATGGGTTTGAACCAAAATCAATTGGAGGCAAATTAGCCGATGAAGGATTTTATTATCAAAGATAAGACTGTTATTTTCAAAAAAATAGCCATTGCTTTATTTTGGATTGGAATATGGCAAATGGCATACTGGATCATTGGACGGGACATTTATGTTCCGTCCCCTTTTAGTGTATCTGTGGCATTATATAAGCTTGTTCAAGCGCCGAGTTTTTGGAAAACGGTATTTTTCTCTATTTATAGAGTGGCTGTGGGATTATTATTATCTATTGTGTTAGGCGTTATTTTTGGCATTGTAGCTGGGTTACATTCACTTTTCTATGAAGTCATGCGGCCTATGATGAGTGCGATTAAATCCACCCCAGTGATCTCATTTATCATTATTGCCTTACTTTGGTTTTCTTCCACTAATGTACCGATTTTTATTTGTTTCTTGCTGTGTTTTCCCATTGTTTGGACAAACATTGTTGCAGGTATTCACACTGTAGACCCTAAACTTCTTGAAATGGCAAAGATTTACCGTGTAGAGCCCCTAGCCATTTTACGACATATCTATCTGCCTTCTATTATGCCGTATTTTTCTGCTGCGGTCTTGACTGCGTTTGGCCTTGGATGGAAAGTGAGTGTCACCGCTGAAGTTTTGAGTCATCCCAAAAACGCCATCGGGAGCAATCTCCACAGTGCAAAGGCTTATCTCGATACACCAGCACTGTTTGCATGGACATTGGTGGTGATTGTTTTGAGCATTCTATTTGAAAGCTTTTTTGCCATTTGGATCAAAGGCAAAAGGAGGGACGCATGAGTATTCAACTTCAAGATGTATGCAAAGCCTATGGTGACTTCAAAGTACTCGATCATTTTAATTTGACCATCGATCGAAAGCGGATTCATTGTCTATTTGGCCCCTCTGGTTGTGGGAAGTCCACCCTACTTACTTTGATTGCTGGGATTTCTGCCCCTGATTTGGGCACCATCAAGGGTACTGATGTACTAAAATTTTCTTATGTCTTTCAGGAAGAGCGACTTTTGCCTTGGCGGACAGTGAAAGAAAATATTCAATTCGTGCTTCAAAGCCATAAGGATAAGCATAGCGCTCATACACAAGTACAGCGGGTGTTAGAACTCGTGGAGCTTACGCAGTTTCAAAACCATTACCCAAATGAACTCAGTGGGGGTATGAAACAAAGAGTATCTCTGGCACGCGCTTTTGCGTACGCTGGTGATGTACTCGCCATGGATGAACCGTTTAAAGGGCTACACTTTGACCTAAAACGTGATTTAATGGATGCCATTGTGGCATATTGGCAAAACTATTCCCCTTATACGATCTTTATTACACACGATGTAGAGGAAGCACTTTATATTGCTGATGACATTTATATGCTAGAAGGACCACCCCTACAGATCAAAAAACAGGTATATATCCCTGTGCCACATGATGTGAGAAAAAGGGATCCAGACAGCTTATTGCCTTATAGAGCAGCCTTACTAGCGAGAAAGTAAAACACCCTCTACTGATCATCAGCAGAGGGTGTTTTACTCTATACTTACGTCTATGAAAGATGTTATCTTTTCATTTCTTTAATGCCTCCAGTAAATCTTTAACTTCATTCATTTATCTTTGTTCTCATTTCTACTCGCATTCTTCCACATAGATCCCCACGACTTCCCCTATATACTGCATATCCTCTACCACGATATCTTCATATTTTTTACTTTCATTCATAGAGATTAGCCGCCAACTTCCATTTTCATACTGTATTTTTTTACAGGTAGCTCCATAGCCATATTCTCCACGGATTACACAGACCCCTATTTCGTTACTTCTAGGATATGCTTTTTTTTGAATCAGTACTACGCTGCTGTCTTCGATGCCTATATCGAGCATACTATCCCCTTTGATATAAGCGGCTTCGATACGCTCGTGTTTGGCAAATTCTTCTGGAATAAATATTTGACCAAAGTACGTCTCCTGGCTGTCTACTGGACTTCCCGCCGCTGTATAATTACGGATGGGTATCATGTAACGAGGCTTCAAACGGTCAAAAGGGTTTACTCGGATAATGGGTATGTTTTTCTCCTTGGAAAAAGGAAGTTCTATAACTTCTCTTTCTTCGATCTGAGTATAAGTGGGCAGATCTTTGATTTCACACAAACTGATCTGTCCGTCTATGACCCTTTTTTCATATGCTTTCAGGGTATATCCATTTGTCCAAATGCCATATTTCACACTGGCTTTGGCACTAAAATAACTAAGGAGCTGCTCCTTTCCCTCTTCTATTCCTCTACTTTTGATCTCCACTACGATGAAGGGTACTCTCTTTTGTCGTACTTTGTGATGTACCATAAGATCTGTGATCCCTATGCGAGTTCCAAAGGAGATTTCTTCTTCCTGTCTGATATGCCCCATAGAGTATCCATACGTTTGCACTAGCTCTGTGATGAACCATTGTCTCACTTGCTCATGCTCGTTTTGTATCACGCCCTGTGAATAAAAAGGTCTGCATAGTACATCCTCTTCTACAGCAAATAGAGAGTAGTCTATCGCTCCATAGAGTAAAAAAGGAGAAGGATGCCCTGAATTAGATGATAGGTAGAGCCGATCTTTGGATCTAGTCATACTGGTGTATAAGAGTTTTAACTGGGTTTTGTTTTCTTCTGCATTGGCTTCATCCATAGGCATTTTCCCCAAAAACCCACTATTGGCTCCAGCGATCCATACTACGGGAAATTCTAAGCCTTTGACGGAATGCATCGTACATAATGCGATACAGTTTGTATTGATCAGATCTTTGTTCCCACTGATAATCTGGGTTGGGTACCCTCTCTGAGATAAGTCCTCCTGTAGTTTAGATAGATATTTTTTGGTGGGGCTTACGATCACCATATCTTTAGAGGTATATTCCCCTAGTAAAAGTAACTCTCCTATCTTATCACATATATATTTTCTCTCTTCATAGCTGTAGTCTTTGGCATGTATGCCTTCATACCAGTGGATAAAATGATGAAGCACAGGCTTCATCCCATGACGGGTAGAAAACTCGGGATTTATAAAATCTTCTTCTTTGGTGACATCTGGATTTTGTTTTAATACTTCTGCTGCTGCCTTAGCAATCTCTACCGTATTACGATAGTTTTTGCGCAGGATATAAGAATGCCCTACAGCATCTACCCCCACTTCTCTCCATGTGTATTGGTTTTTATAGATTCGCTGTGCTACATCACAAATGATAATGAGATTGCTATTATCCGCTTTTTGATCCCATAGATGGATGAGAAAGTTCATCTGCACCTTGGATAGATCTTGCGCCTCATCGATCACCATGTATTTAAACATAGGGATAAAGGTCTTCTCATGGATCTGCCTTTTAAGGAACTTAAGCGCACTATAATAAAAAGTAGGATAGTCTATGATCCTTCGACTTCTAAGCACACTCAGATACTCTTTATACATATCCCAAATTAAAACTCTTGCTTGCACTTGAAAATTGCGGATAGGCCTGCCACTTCTAACTATGACCATATACTCCTCTAATTCTTGCTGTAGCTCCGCATTCCTATCTTTTGGGACATAGTCGCATATATTAGACTGGATAAATTCGAATTCATCTAGTACAAACTGGATGTCTTGGGAAAACACAATAGATTTTTGGAACTTTGCTTTATAATGCTCATAGATGGGGTATAACAGATCTTTTCTATGACTTCCTTGTACGCTTTTAGCTTGAGTCATTTCAATAGGGATGATATACCGATCATTTCGTTTCAAATAATTCTTATATACATCATAAATCAGTTGAATATTGAGCTTTTCCACACCTAGGAATTCTTTGGTTTGAAATAGCCTGTGCATATATTTAGTCAAAGAATTGGTATAACTGATCACTGTGGCTTCTTCCCCTTCTCCACAATGATCCTGCAGTAGATTGGAAAATCGCTCCACAGCCACTGTCGTTTTGCCGCTTCCTGCTACCCCTTTGATAATCATGACTCCATTGGGATTGATTTTGACGATTCGCTTCTGGTCTTCATTGAGTATGATTTCAGTCACTGTCTTCACCTACTTATTTCATCATTTTATGAACCTATCTCATATATATACCCTATAGACCCTATTCGGCAACTTAAAATAAAGGATCTCAGAAAAAGTATGTGGTGATAAAGCAAATACATAAATCTGGAAACAACTCTAACAAAGGAGCGCATCCCAGATTCCAAGGAAGCTTACCACTTGCACAAGCGCGATTTTGCAGTTGTTTGAAGATCTATATATTTGCCTTGTCACATACTTTTGCAGAGATCCATCTATTTCTATAGCTGAGTAGTAACTATTGATTTACTCGCCTTCTAAGTTATGTTCCATATCTTCTGTTTCAATGATAATTTGTTGGACAGTTGCAGCAAGTTCTTCAGTGGATGCATTGGTTTCTTCAGAAGCTGCGAGTACATTTTGAACACTGGTAAGAACGTCATGAACTGAGTTGTTCAACTCTCCAATATGACTATGGCTTTCTTTTAAAGAAATTTGAACTTGAATGTAATTTTTTTCTGTTTCGGATACAACATTTTTAGATTCTTCAGACAGCTTTCGAATTTCATCGGCAACAACGGCAAACCCCTTTCCAGCTTCACCAGCACGTGCAGCTTCAATGGCGGCATTTAATGCAAGAAGATTGGTTTGGTTGGCAATGGTGATAATGGAATCTCCCATTTTTGAATACAAATCGAAACTTGAAGTCATATCATCTAAGCAACGGTTAACCCTCTCAGAGAGAGAACTTACTTTAGCCATCGTTTCAGTAATCCCCGAAACATCTGTCGTATTACTGTCTGTAGCACGTGAGATTTCATTAATACCAGTATCAATAGTAATAATTTTATATTTCAAATGCTTTGAAAATATTTTGAGTTGTTCTGCAATAACTTTATTATGCGCAGCAGATTCCTGTGCAATAGATTGAGCTTGAATGGCTTTTTTATTCTCATTTTTTGCGTAGATACGTGTGTATTCGCGACAACTTTCTGGCACGTTATAACCCATCAAGATGGCTTTAGCAGCAGTACTGCAATCTCCAAAACCACAAGCTGGGCAGTCAAAGATTTTTTCCGCGTCAGTCTGTTTGAGAAGCATACTAAATCCTTCGTCCTTATGTTCTTCAGCTTTTTTGTCTGCTTCAATTAAACTGTAAGAGTTATTGTCATAAGTAACGATATAATCTTTCAGATTCAATTTGTCGTATAATATTTTAACAATACTCTTAGGTAATTTGCGTTTTCTGAAAGACACCTTTTCTGTTTTCATTTGCGTAGATTTTTGAAGCAAGTGAGCATTCATTTCATCTGGAGTAGGCAATTGATGAAGGTGCTTACCCAAATACTCTGTACCTGTACCAACAGCACATCCCTCCGTACAGTTGAGAATATCAATGACGAGTGGCAGGTTTTTAGGTGCATGGTTAATTTCCCGAAGGTAATTTTGTGTAACCATTGGACCTTCTATTCGTTTAACATGAAACCCTTTCCCGAAAACTTGTTCAACAGATTCTTTAAGTCCACCAGGTGTAGGATACCAAAAACCAACAAGAGATTCTGGGGAGTCAAATTTTGCAGTTGTTATATTTTTTCCTTGTGTTTCTTGTCGGTAACGTTCCATGAGGCGTTTAAAAGTGACATTCCCTTTAAGAGCTTTAGTGGCATCAAACTCATCTGATTTTGATATACAAGGTGAGATGCCCCAAATGGAATTGATGCCCATCTCTTTTTTCATATAAACGGCAGTACAATGCATTGGACTACCAACCGGTGATAAGTAAGGTAATAGATTTGGATAAAAGCGCTGAATGGATTCTACGATGGTACGACAAGGTTGAGCAATTACCGTTTTAAGTCCAAGTTCTTTAATCGCTTTAACATAAAGTACTGTTGTAATATCGGCACCAAAGCTAACATCCCAAATATATTTCACGCCTTTTGATTTTAGCCATCCAAATACCTTTTCATATTCATTAGAGTAATTGAGTAGCATGGCTGGAGCCACTACAACGGCATTGACAGATTGTCGATCGAGGGCAGAAAAAAACGCGGAAGAATCATCTTCAAAATCTCTGGCATTGTGATGACATACCTTAATGCATTCACCACAGGCAACACAGTTATCAGTAATGACAGATACTTTTAGTGTGCCATCCAAATCTTTTTCAATTTTGTTAGCATACTTTTGCGGACATGCTTGAACACAAGCATTACAACCTATACATTTTATAATATCGCTAATAATTAATTTCTGATTCATTGTCGTACACCCCTCTGCGTCACCAATATAAAAAATGCTATTAATCTCGTTTTTATAGCTTTCATTCTGGGTACTCCTTTTTCTATTTATTTTGCATCTTTGCAAAAGTATGTGGTTGGTAAGGCAAATATATAAATCTAGAAACAAGTGCAACAAAGGAGCACGTCCCAGATTTCAGGTAAACTTAGCACTTTTACAAGCGTGATTTTGCAGTTGTTGGAATATTTACACATTTGTCTTGCCACATACTTTTTATGATATGTATTTTTTTGAAGTTGCTTTATAGAAGAAACGATATTCTATACAATCTATGACTATCTTTTATATATTATCATAAATTGTTGAATTTTGTGTGTCAATATGTTTAGAAGAAAGAAAATAGGAATCTCAGAAAATAGCAGGGTGTATTGACATATGAAAAATAAACCAGTACAATTTTATTAAGAATACCCCGATATACATAGTACACATTACTAGAGGAGGAACTTGCATGGATATTATGAGAAATATAAAATTAAAAAACAAGATCATTCTTCTTGCTGGTGGGTTGCTATTTGCTTTTATTATACTTTTATCTGTGTATGTTGTTCCTAGCATTACAACAGCTATTGAACATCAAACAGAACTAAAACTTAAGAATTTGGTTGAAGCGGCTCACAGTAAAGCATTGTACTACCATAATGAATTTAAAACTGGCACTATGTCTGAAGAAGAAGCAAAAGCACACACCTTAGAGGAGATCCGTGTACTCCGTTATGGCCAAAATGATTATTTTTGGATCAATGACTTTGAGCCCAAGATGATCATGCATCCCTTAAACCCAGCGCTTGATGGGCAAAGCTTGACTACCTTTACTGATCCCACGGGCAAAGCTTTATTCGTTGAAATGGTACAAGTGGCAAAAGCAAAGGGTGAGGGCACTGTACTATATCAGTGGCCAAAACCAGGTGGTGATAAACCAGAACCTAAAATGTCCTATGTCAAACAGTTTGAACCATGGGGATGGATTATCGGTACAGGCATATACATCGATGATCTTCAAGTAATCAAATCTACTATAGTAAATCCTATCATTGTAGTTGTTGGGGTCTTTGCTGCACTAGCTTTGGCGTTTATTATTAGTATAGTCATCCCTCTTAATCGTACACTGAAAGCTCTTTTAGATCATTTAGAGGCACTTACCCAGTATGATTTTTCTAGAAGTATCCATATTGATAGCAAAGATGAATTAGGTCTTATTGCTGTCGCATTTAACAGTATGACAACCAATATCAAAGAATTAATCCTAGGAATACACAAAGTATCTTCTACTATAAACACAAATGCTCTCAATATTGATCTTTTGACCAATGAGCTCAATCATAAAACCCATGAAACATCCTCTATTACAGAAGAGATATCCTCTGGCATGGAGGAAACGGCTGCTTCTGCCGAAGAGATCACTGCCACTGCTTCAGAGATCGAATCTGCCTCTAATTCCATCGCAGATAAAGCTACAGAAGGGGCTCTTGCTTCCTCTGATATCAGCACACAGGCTATCGAGCTTAAGAATAATGCTGTAGAAGCGAATCATACTGCAAATGCTTTATATCATGAAGTAAAGAATAAACTTGAAGTAGCCATTACTCAATCCCACGAGGTGGACAAGATCAACCTGCTGGTAGCGGCCATCTTAGAAATTACCAATCAGACAAATCTCCTTGCTCTTAATGCAGCGATCGAAGCCGCTCGGGCTGGAGAAGCTGGACGAGGTTTTGCCGTTGTAGCGGATGAGATTAGAAAACTTGCTGAACAATCTTCAAAAACGGCTACTGATATCAAAACCATCGTAAGTACCGTAAATTCTTCTGTAGAAAACTTATCTATAAGTTCCAAAGAAATCCTTCATTTTATTGATAGCAATGTGCTCTCTGACTACAAAAAATTTATAGAAATCGGGCAAAAGTATAATGACGATGCGCAGTGGTTTAATAGCCTTATGACGGACTTTAGTGCTACCTCTGAAGAACTTACCTCTTCCATCACTGCCGTCTCCAATGCCATCAATGAAGTAACCATTGCTGCCAACGAAGGGGCTACAGGTGTGGAAGGTATTTCACAGCATACCATCGATATGGTAGAGAAAGTCAACGATATCAGGGAAGTTTCCAAAGATAATGCAATTGCTGTTGCAAATCTTGAAAATTTAATTGCTAAGTTCAAAATCTAAAGAAAAGCATGGGGTGACTTTACCCCATGCTTTTTAGGTCAAAAATAAATACCTATTAAATTTATTTGTTTTGATATTGACTTTCATTTTCCCTTGTGTTATTATTAATTCATACAAAGATAAAAAGTCATCCTGATTCTTTCTTCAGCAAAAAACCCCTCCTTAAAAGGCTTCCGCCTCCGCAGCGGAAGCCTTTTTGCTATATCCTGTAGTTTCGTTACTATACACGATTTCAAAAAGATCCATACATCACTTTTTAAACATGTTTACATATTGTCCATATCCTTCTTTTTCAAGCTCCTCTACGGGGATAAACCGCAATGCCGCACTATTGATGCAATATCTGAGCCCCGTCGTTTTAGGTCCATCCGTAAAAACATGACCCAAGTGAGCATCACCATATTTACTTCTCACTTCTGTTCGTTGCATACCATGTGTTTGATCTAGCTTCTCTATCACATGCTCTTTTTGGAGTGGCTGATCAAAGCTCGGCCACCCACATCCCGCATCAAATTTATCCTTTGAACTAAACAAAGGCTCTCCCGAGGTGATCTCTACATAAATACCTTCTTTTTTGTGATCCCAAAATTCGTTTTCAAAGGGTCTTTCTGTGCCATTTTCTTGTGTGACTTTATATTGGATCGGGTTCAGGCTTTGCTTTAACGCTCGTTGATCTGCTTTTTTGTATTGTTCGTGATTCATTTCAATACCTCCTAGATTAAATAGTTTTTTATTAACTTTTCATCTATACATTTCCCATTAACTCCTTGTTATAGGCGCTTAATAGGTATAAAAATACTCTACCTAAAAAAGTAGAGTATTTTTATAAGGTAAACTAATTAATTTGCGTGAGCCTCTTTGCTGATATCTTGATAAAAATTTGCAAAGGATGCTTGCATATAAGGAACCAAAAATAAGTATCCTATGCCTAGTGTGAAGATGGAAAGAATTCCCCAGCCTATAAAACTCAAACTGAGCAGAAAATATTTCGCTTTGTATCCATTCATCAATTCTTTACTCTTTCTAAGCACTTCACCTGCAGTTAATTCTGGATGATCATTTAATATAAAGAAAACTTGAGAATAACTTAAAGAGGCAATAATCCCAGGAATAATAAAAAGAAGTGACCATAGAAAAACATAAAGCATCATTAATAAATTTGTTACTACTGTAGTTCCAAACAATTCAAATCCAGAAAACAAATCTTCAACCTGTGGGTTTTGTTTTCGCATTAACCTA
>CALKRZ010000227.1 GCA_937989765.1 uncultured Clostridia bacterium
GTATTCAGCAAATACTACCCCTAATCGCTAGAATGGAGGAATACCTTTGAATGAAACACTGGTCGTTGTAGTAAGAGGCATCATCTCTTTTTTTACCCTACTAATATTTGCCAGATTTTTGGGTAAGCAACAGATCTGCCAGTTGACTTTTTTTGATTATGTCATGGGCATTACCATTGGATCTATGGCTGCTTCTCTTACCACAGATCTTAATAATGCACCTTGGCCCCATTGGATTGGAATTTTGATCTGGACATTTCTAGTCGTTCTGCTTCAATGGATCACTTTTCATTGGCGTACAGCAGCTCAGTACATCACTGGAATGCCTACCGTTGTGATATTAAATGGAAAAATCATGGAAAATGAAATGAAGAAGATGCGTTATTCTATTTCAGATCTTTTAGAACAACTACGACAAAAAGATTTATTTGATATCAGCCAAATCGAATTCGCCGTACTTGAAACCAATGGACAGCTTTCAGTATTAAAAAAATCTCAATATCAAACTATTATAGCCAAAGATCTCAATATTTCTACTGATTATACTGGATTAAGCACAGAACTTATTTATAATGGCATTATTATTGATGTCCACCTTCAAAAATTACACCTAGATCGTAAGTGGCTTTATGCTGAACTAAAAAAAAGGGGTATTACCGACCCTCGTACTGTCTTCTTAGCTACGCTCGAAACATCTGGAAATCTTTATATAGATCAGATGAAAGATCAAATATAGCACTATTTACCTTGATTCTTATCATAAAGGGAGGTTTTTTATGCACAAAATCATATCTTATATCCTTCCTATATTTATTCTCATAGTCTTTATCCTTATTATGACTACAGGTGGTCTTCTAAAAAAACCTTTATGCATGCAAGATGATATTTCTACTTATCTAACGCTCATAGAAAATAGTATTGAAAACAAAGAATGGATGGATGCAGAAAATAATATAGATGCTTTATCTACTGCTTGGAAACAAGTACAAAAACGGGTACAATTCAGCGTTGAAAGACAAGAGCTTACTATGATGAGCTTATCCATCAGCCATTTAAAAGGCTCAGTGCAAGCAAAAAGCCAAGGCCTTTCTTTTGTATATTTATATGCGCTTAAAGAAATCTGGAATGACTTAGAAAAGTAATACATTTTCCTTGTCTCCCTCATTTTTGTAGCGTATACTGAAAACAATATGAAGGGGGAATCATTTGTGACACATATAGTTTCATTACTTGAATGCAGAACCTATGAATATGATCTAGTGAAAAAAGCGATTGTACAAAGCTTTGAAAATCTAGGTGGGATCTCACCCTATATCCAAAAGGGCGATATTGTACTCCTAAAAGTAAATCTGCTCATGAAAAAAACACCGGAAGAAGCCACCACCACGCATCCGATTTTTGTAAAAGCATTAGCAGAAACTTTACTTGCGCACGGGGCTCAAGTACTGATCGGAGATAGTCCTGGAGGACCTTTTAATGAAAAAGCCTTGAGAGGCGTATATCGAGTCTGCGGCATGGAACAGATTGCCCATGAGTTGGGATGTACACTGAATTATAATACAAACTCCATACACGTAAAAAATAAAAAAGGGCTTCTCTTGAAGCAATTAACTGTAGTGGAAATGCTTCAAGACGTAACCAAGGTCATATCCGTATCCAAACTGAAAACACACGGGATGGCTATGTTTACTGGCGCCGTTAAAAACATGTTTGGCATTGTTCCAGGTATCTTAAAAGCTGAATATCACTTTTCAATGCCAGAGATCGCTGACTTTTCGGATGCACTCATTGATATATGTGCCTATGCCGACCCGATTCTTTCGTTTATGGATGGGATCGTGGGCATGGAGGGTGAAGGTCCTTCTGCTGGTATTCCTCGGGAAATCGGAGTCGTCTTGGCTTCTACCAGTCCCTATCATCTAGATGTAGCTGCTGCTGCGATCATCGGACTCACACCAACCCAAGTACCCACAATAAAGAGAAGTGTAGCTCGTGGACTATGCAGTGGTACTTTGGAAGATATTATCTTTCCAGCAGAAAGACCTGAAAAGTTCCTACTCTCTGATTATAAAATCCCCAAAATTCGCAGTACCAATCTTTTGCCTCCTACTACACCTTCTTATGTAAAAACTTTTGTGAATGCCTGCTTACAGCCTAAACCTGTATTTCATTTTAAAGATTGTGTAGGTTGTGGTATATGTGCTGAGAGCTGTCCTGCCAAAGTACTTCATATGCAGGATCAAAAGCCAATCATTGATTTGAACGAATGTATCCGCTGCTTTTGCTGCCAAGAATTATGTCCTAAGAAAGCTGTAACCATTCATAGACCTTGGATTATGAAAATATTATCCAAAATTTGATTACTATCTAGAAAGGATGCTATATGGAGCACTCAAAAACGAAAGACTTCACTATATCCGGTATGATTTTGGAGGGCATTTCAGGATCGGGGAAATCAACTGCGCTTCAAAATATACTCTTACACCCCACATACTGTAAAAAACCCTATTTGACCTCTTTGATATTTAGTGAACATCATACCCAACGAATCTTAGAAAAAAAAGATCACCTTGGTACCTTATGCCCACAAGACCACTTAGATTTGTTGCAAAATCTTATCTCCCCCTTAAAGACATTGCATCAGGGGCTCACACTTCGAAAATGGGATAACATGGCACATGATGATCATAAGATCACGTATATTTTCGAACGATTTCATCTGACCCATGTGACGCATTATACATCCATCACTTGGGATCTGATGAAAGAAACAGATACCACCCTTGCTGAATTAGGTGCTAAGCTGTGCATCTGTGTTGTGGATGAAAATACTTTGAATGCCCGACTATTTAGCCGTACAACGCCCTGTTGGAGGAGATATCTGTCTACCTTTGGAGATACAGATACCAAAATATTGGATCATTTTTTACTTCAACAAGCGCAGCTGATTACACTCAGTAAATCCTCTTCACTCTCTACACTTATCCTAGATACCAGCAATAAAAATCCTACAGAAGTAGCAGAAGAAATTTTGTCCTTTTGGAGCATTTTCTAATAATAATGGATCTCAGAAAAATATCGCCCTGGCTGCATGCAACCAAGGCGATATTTTTAGTAGAAAATGCTCTTTACACTCCTAACACTTCCGAAACCTTCTTCTTCATTTCCTGCTTTTCACAAATATCTTGATGTAAAATAGGGCGTTTTTCAATATCTTGAATGCTTTTCGGAATGCCTATATGCGATAAAGCTTCCATTTTCCTCATGAGTTCAAAATCATCAAACTGTTCATACTGCGCATCCAATGCTTTCATCACGGGTGCTGTGAATTTATAAGGACTAGCGGTAGATGTAATGACCGTTTTGGTCTTATCTCCACTAGCTCTTACATACGCCTGATATACACCATAGGCAACTGCTGTATGCGTATCCATAAGATATTGATCTTTTTCAAATACGTTTCGAATATCTTCCAGAGTCTCTTCTTGTGTAGCATATCCACCATAAAAGCTTGCAAGTCGTTCCTTCATCTCTTGGGTAATTTCATATTTTCCTGAGGTTTTCAGAGCTTCCATGTATTCCTTTGTTTTTTCTCCATTTTCACCTGCTATACTATAAATAAGCCGTTCCAAATTACTAGAAATCAAAATATCCATAGAAGGAGAAATAGTCAGAATGAAGTCTCTCTGTTTGTCATAAATTCCTGTATCAAAAAAATCATACAATACCTTATTATCATTGGAGGCACAAATCAATTTGCCAATGGGCAGACCCATTTGTTTGGCATAATACCCTGCAAGAATATTACCGAAATTGCCCGTAGGTACTGCCACATTGATCTGCTCTCCAATTGTGACCGTTCCTTGCGCTGCCATTTGAAAATAAGCATAAAAATAGTACACCACTTGAGGAATCAATCTACCGATATTAATAGAATTGGCAGAAGAAAGAATATATCCTTCATCATAAAGACATTTACCAAACTCTTCATCTGCAAAAATCTCTTTTACCCCATTTTGAGCATCATCAAAATTGCCACGGATCCCGATTACATGCGTATTATTTCCTTCTTGCGTTGTCATCTGTCTTTTTTGCACTTCGCTGACTCCATCTTGAGGAAAAAATACAATAATCTTTGTGTCTTCCACATCTGCAAAACCTTGCAGCGCTGCTTTTCCTGTATCGCCTGAAGTAGCGGTCAAAATCGCAATCTTCTTTTGAATGTTTTGTTTTTTAGCGGCTGTTTTTAATAAGTACGGAAGAATTGAGAGCGCCATATCTTTAAAAGCTAATGTAGGACCATGAAATAATTCTAGAAAACATACACCTGATTTTTCTACAATAGGCGCAATTTGGGGCGTATCAAACTGATGATTGTATGCTGACCTAATGCATGCTCTTAGTTCTTCCTCTGTAAAATCCGAAAAAAAACCCTGCATGATCTCATAGGCTAAATCTTGATACTCCATAGGGCAAAGTTCGTGTAATGATTTAGAAAGCTTCGGAATCTCTGTAGGAACAAAAAGTCCCCCATCTTCAGCGATTCCTTTTACAATAGCCAAGGAGGCTGGGAGCTCCTGCTCTCCCCCTCTAGTACTCTTATATGTAAGTGTGTTCATATACTCACTCCCTGATTT
>CALKRZ010000228.1 GCA_937989765.1 uncultured Clostridia bacterium
TGCTTCCTTGTCTGACACAAAATATACTCAGCATCTTTGACCAGTTATTTTCTTTACGTTGCCTAATAATATCATAAGAACTTATGTTTTGCAAACATAAGTTCTTATTTATTTTATCCATCTTTTCTCTGTAATGATACAATGCAGGGGAAGATCATGTATTTCTGTAGGAATATCCTTTATCAGTTGAAAATCATAACAAATTCCTATCGTATATCCTATCGAAGCGATCTGGGATAAATAAAAATCATAATATCCTCCACCATATCCGATGCGATGTTTATTTTCATCAAATACAAGACCTGGAACAATGATCATCGTGTGCAAGGATGGTTTGACCTCTTTTTTCCCTTCTTGAACAGGCTCTACTGTTCCAAATTTACCTTCTGTTAGCTGATCCCACGCTGTAATTTCTACAAAAGTCATTCGTCTGTCTTTATAGATTTTGGGTACTGCTACTCTTTTACCCTCTTTCCAACATTGTTCAATGATCGGTTTTGTCTCCACTTCGTTTTTCATATTGATATAAGTAAAAACCCAATCACATTGAATATATGCGGGAGACTGAAAAAGTTGAGTATAAATAGTCCTACTAAATTTTTCTACTTCCACTTGGGACATCTGGGACCTCTGTTTTTCAAATACAATTCTCAGTTCTTTTTTACAAATCATAGTCACATCCTTTCTACCCCTTGGCGGCATATATTCAGAGATGAAAATAGTATTTTTTGCTACCACTTGTCTCCTTTATACTATGCATAAAAATATAAGACCTTACTTATGTAAGATCTTATAAAAATAAAGTTTGTAGTGTTCGATTTATTATTGATAATACTGTCAAAAGTCCGATCGCAATAAATACAGCTATGGCAAATACATGATGTGGGCGCAAACGAGTAAAAATCTGTTTTATGATAATGGCTGCTATATGTATATATAGAAATACTATACTGATAATACAAGTCCCAGCAACAAACCACCAGTTCATTAAAACATCATTATATACAAAAAATCCCATCCCGCCTGCCAAAAGCAGGATTATACAAAGCTCTTTATAAGAAAAAATAATAGGATCTGTATTGGCATCTTTAATAGAAAAGTTTTTGAGTAAAACAATCCAAACAGGAAGAGAATATCCCATAAGAATACCTGTAACCACTCTGAGTAGATTAGAAGAATCTCTAAGTCCTAAGTAAGAGGTAGCGCCATCTAGCATAAGTGGTATAAACCCTGCCGCCATAAAAATCACTAACCCTAAAGAAGGGACAAGATTTCCCCGCCATCTTCTGCGAAGCCATAAATATAATAGACAAACAAATACACCTATATAGATCCCTGTACATCTAGCACATAAAGGAAGCTGCTGTCCCGCTATAATAAAAGATCGACTAGGAAGTTGGTGACAAATTCCTCTTCCAATAAAAAATAGTAGTCGGGTAATCATAACTTCGATAAGTTATTTAGTAATCTATCTAGTTCACTTCCAGTTTGCTGCGCAGCAACTGAAAAAAGCATACAGCAACCACATAAAATAATAAACACGATAATACTCACCGTCAGGAGTGCTTGACCAAAGGTTTTGCGATCTTCGTCTTGATTAGACATAAAAATAGCTCCCGCGATAATACCAATCAAAGGACCAATCCCTGGCAGAATAGGAACCGTAACCGCTAGCAGCACTTTAATCCAGTTGCTCAATGGGGGTATCATTCCTATCGGTGGGGTAGGCACAGGCGTGTAAGTAGGCTTTGAAAAACTTCCAGTTGGTTGTTCTATTTCCTCCAATGCTTTATCAAAAGAATGGGGGAGATTTTGCTTTGGTATATCTTTGATCGTTTCCTCCTGATCATGATCTCCACAAAAAGGGCACTTTTCTTGATCTTCTTCTAAAATTTTACCACATTTTTTACAAAAAATCATTACACATCCTCCTTTTTAGTAAGTGGCCGTATTGTGCCATCTTGCTCCTGTATTTTCACAGTATCAAGACTACCCATCAGACTTCCTTTTACAGCATCCACATATTCTCTCCTGAGTTTCGCCTGTTCAATCTTTTCTTCTTCTGTCAAACCCTGTTCCTTGTGTTTTTTATATAATGTATTGATTCTCTTTATTTTTTCTTCTAACATTGTGACTCCTCCTTACTACCTATGTGTATTTGTTCGCAACATCACAATATGAAATTTTAGCAGGCTACATTTCCTTATTGATTCAAAACAAAAGGATATACATAAATACTGTATGTTTTTTATTTTACTACAAATACTAAAAACAGTAAACGTCTCGAGGTGATATAATGAAAAAATATACTTTGAAAGTACTAAGTATGATCATCATCCTTTTAGTTTGTTTTTCTGGATCGGTAGGATGTCAAAGCAAACAGCCCAAACCTGTCCCCAAAGAACCTGGTGAAGATAAACCTCCTCAAGCTGTAGAAGAACTTGAAACTCTCTCAGAGGACCTTTTGAAATCTGTCAGTAAAAAAGAGTGGTCTGAAAGTACCGATCAAATCAAGTCCATTCACTCTCAATGGAATAAGTTTTTTGCTGCTGGACAAAAAGCAGGATTACCGCCAGAAGTGGCGAAATCCTTTACACAAGATTTGAATACATTGACTACTTTAGTTGTGAATAAAGCTATGGAAGAATCAAAAAAAGAAATCGAATTAGAACATGAAAAAACAGAGGTACAACTCCAGATTCAGATGGATCAAGGTAAAAACAGTGGTGATGACGCAGGAGGTCAAGAGCCTTCTCCTCCAAAGCTTCCCAAAGAGGTGCTGCCAGATCACTATCCTGTATTAACATCAAGTCTATCAGAACTGCAAGTATCAGAGGCAGTGGTCGAACTAACAAAACATATACCCAGTTTTATTGGCTTATACAAATCTGAGCTTCCCCCTGAAGTATTAAAATCAAAATACTATATCCGCAGTATCAAAATATCTGCAAAGCAAAAAAACTGGGAAAAGGCAAGCATTCAGTTGAATAAATTAAAAGAGACATGGACTGGGCTACAGCCTAAAATAATCAAGAAAAAAGAAGATATGGCTGTACAGTTCAACCAAAGCATTGTAGAACTTGAGGAAGTAACAATGCAAAAAAATCCTACTCTTGCTACGGTAAAATCTGATATTGCGCTAGAAAATATTCATGCGATGAGCAAACTATATGAATAACAATAAACCAACTGTTAATCAGTTGGTTTATTCATGTTACTTATATATCTTAAAGAGAATAAATCTCCACTACTTTAGATGGCTTACTGCACCTAAAAAGTGTTCCTGCTTGTGATCCTTCTAACAACTCCTGCACAATAGTTGGTTGTTCTCCGCTAGCAATAATCATATCTACTCCTGATGCACAGGCAATTTTGGCTGCTGCGATCTTGGTTGCCATGCCTCCTGTACCCAAAGCACTGCCCGGTCCACCACCAATTCTTTCAATCTCTTCAGTGACTTCATCCACTATGGATATGATTTTTGCCTGTTTATTTTTTTTAGGATCTTCCGAATATAATCCATCAATATCTGAAAGCAGAATCAGAAGATCCGCTTGAACCAACCTCGCTACCATAGCCGAAAGGGTATCATTATCACTAAACTCTATCTCTTCTGTTGCTACCGTGTCATTTTCATTGACAATAGGAATGACGCCCATGCCTAAAAGGGTAAAAAAAGTATTCTGGGCATTATGCTTTCGTAATTCATTTTCGACTACATCTTTGGTCAAGAGGATTTGGGCTACCTGCTGATTGTACTGCAAGAATAGATTCTGATAAATCTGCATCAGAACCCCCTGACCTACGGCAGCAGCTGCCTGCTTTCCTTGAATGTCTCGAGGTCTCTCCATTAGTCCTAGCCGTTCTGTGCCTACAGCAATCGCACCAGAGGATACAAGAATAACTTCCCTGCCTTCATTTCGTAAATCCGATAAAACCCTTGCTAATTTTTCCATTCTTTTAAGATTTAATCGCCCCGTACTATGGGTCAAGGTGGTAGTACCCACTTTGACTACGATTCGTTTATGATCCTTTAAATAGGTTCTGTAGTTCATAAATGCCCCTCCAGTTATTGCTTATATTTTGTATTGTACAATAACTCACTCCTGTAGGGCAAGCAAAACTAAAATGGATTTCTTCTATAATGATTGCCTGTTTGCAGAAAATATTATCGTTCTTCTCTAAAATATGGAATCCCTAACCCTTTAGGTCCTCCATATTCTTTGGATTTACGAACTGAGGCAATGATCAATACACAGATGGTGACTATATATGGAAGCATATTAATAATGTATTGGGATATCTTTAAATCAAATGCCTGTAATCGGAATCCTACGATATCAAGACCTCCAAAAAAACAGGCTCCAATCAACGCCTTATATGGGTTCCAAGCCGCAAAAATAACCAATGCCACAGCAATCCATCCTCTTCCTGCCGTAACATTTTCTTGCCAGGCAGGTACATATACCAAAGATAGGTACGCCCCTCCCAGACCACACAAAG
The DNA here is from genome assembly GCA_937989765.1 of uncultured Clostridia bacterium. Taxonomy (GTDB): domain Bacteria; phylum Bacillota; class Clostridia; order Lachnospirales; family CALKRZ01; genus CALKRZ01. Next base: position 4,504 of record CALKRZ010000228.1, read on the forward strand.
CTCCCCCAACCACACAATGAATATATTTATACATGGATACAGATACACCTGAGGCATCTGCCGCCCCTGGATTTTCCCCCACTACCCTAACATGAAGCCCGTATTGCGTATGGTATAAGTATATACCTAATACGATAGCAGTGATATATCCTAGATATACAAAAGGATCTTGTCGAAAAAAGATAGCCCCTATATAGGGTATGTCTCCCAAAACCGGAAGAGATACAGGACGAAAAAAAATCTTCATGGATTCAGGCACTACTTGCCCAATCAATTTTTGCCCCATATAATTCGCAAAGCCTGCTCCAAAAATGGTTAAAGACAATCCTGTTACTACCTGATTGGCTCGGAGTGTGATCGTCAAAAAACCATAGATGATGGCTCCCAAACCACCCGCACCCATTGCACCAATTAATGCCAGATAAGGATTTTGAGTCATAATGCCTACTTGAAACCCTACTACTGCTCCCATGAGCATCATTCCTTCTACTCCAAGGTTGAGATTTCCACTCTTTTCTGTCAATATTTCACCTAATGTTGCAAAAAGCAACGGAGTGCCAGCCACTACTGCTGCTGCAAAAAAAGATATAAGAGCCATTAATTCTCCTCCTTTTGCATATATTGATTCCATGGAAAAATAACTTGATACTGTATGAAAAACTCACTGCCTAATACAAAAAATAAGATTACCCCTTGCAACATCTGCGCCGCTGATTGAGGAATTTGAAAGGCAGTCTGTATAAATGACCCCCCCTGAACCAATATAGCAAATAAAAAGGAAATCAAAACAATCATAGGCGCACTAAGACCTGAGAGCCATGTTGTAATGATTGCTGTAAACCCTACACCACCAGAAACCTCTACGGATAATGTATTGCTGATCGCAGAAGCTTGAATCATCCCTGTGATTCCGCACAGTCCACCGCTGATCAGAAGACCTATAAGAACAACCTTTTTGACATCCATCCCAGCATATCGCGCTGTGTTTTCACTTTCCCCAACTACTGTGATCTCATATCCCTTTTTGGTATAATGAATAAAAAAATGCATGATTGCCACCAACAATAAGGCAATGATCCATCCAATATGGATCCCAAATATATTAGGAAGTATTGCCGATTCAGAAAAATTTTTAATTTTAGGGAATCCAAGGGCATCAGGGTCTTTCCACGGTCCATATTGAAGATAGGTAATCCACTTCAAGGCAATATAATTCATCATGAGTGTAAACAAGGTTTCATTGGTGCCAAAATAGGCCTTAAAAACACCTGGTATAAGTGCCCACACACCGCCTCCAACAATACCTGCAACCATCATAATCGGCAATAGGATCAGTGAGGGCAATTCTGAAAAATGTAGTGCAAAAAAGCTAGCACAAAAAGCCCCCATACAGATTTGACCTTCTGCACCAATATTCCAAAACTTCATCCGAAATGCCACTGCAATGCCTAAAGAAGTAATGAGTAAAGGAATTGTTTTTAAAATGGTCTCTTGTAGTCTATATAATGACCCAAATGATCCACTCATCATAGAACCATATACAGAAAACGGATTATGACCTAAAAAAAGTATAAAAACGCCTGCAGTAAACAGGGATAAGAATACAGCCATGATTCGAATGGTCATAATCTGACTTTGTGATATATCTGCTTTTTTTATGAGCCTAATCAACTACTTCTACCTCCTGTTCCCACTGCTCTTCTCCAGCCATCATAAAACCAAGCTGTTCCTTATTGGTAGAATGAGCCTCTACGATCCCCGTTACCCTGCCATCACATAATACCAAAATACGGTCACATAATTCCAAAAGTACATCTAAATCTTCACCTACATATAGAATTGCAACGCCTAGCATTTTTTGTTCATTGAGTAGATCATAAATCATATAAGAAGATCCTACATCCAATCCTCTTACAGGATATACTGTAATGAGCACCCTAGGATTTAGATCAATTTCTCGTCCTAACAATACCTTTTGGATATTGCCTCCTGAAAGTTGCCTTACGGGATGATGAATTCCAGGGGTTTGAATATTTAACTTGTGAATGAGATGCTCTGCTTTTTTTTGGGCAGGCTTCCGATCCAACACAAATCCTTTTTGATTCTGATATTCTTTTAATATAAGATTATCTACCATATCCATAGAAGCGACTAAACCCATACCCAATCGATCTTCTGGAATAAAACTCATACTAATTCCTTTTTGTATAATTTCTTTTGGGGTTTTTCCTACTATATCTTCCTCTTCGTAGATTATTTTTCCTGAATTCACTTTCTGCAATCCTGCTATAGCTTCACATAAAGCTTTTTGTCCACTACCAGCTACTCCTGCTACTCCCAGTATTTCTCCAGTTCGCAGGGTAAAACTGACATTATTCAGTACTTTTACTTTTTCTTCATCTACTACCGTTACTTCTTTTATTTCTAGGATTGATTGTTTGTGCGTTGTTTCTATACGCTGAATAGATAGATCTACTGAACGGCCCACCATTAGGTCTGTGAGCGCCTTAGGTGTCGTTTCTTTTGTACATACTGTAGCCACGGTTTCCCCTTTGCGCAGTACTGTAACTCGATCACTGACTTCCATAACCTCGTGAAGTTTATGAGTAATGATAATCACTCCACACCCAGCATTTTTCATCTTTCTCAAAATAGAAAAAAGTTGTACTGTTTCCTGCGCTGTCAGTACTGCTGTTGGTTCATCTAATATGAGAATATCTGCCCCTCGATATAGTACCTTAAGAATCTCTACCGTCTGCTTTTCTCCCACAGACATTGTATAGATCTTTTTATCAGGATCTAATTCTAATCCAAAAGATTGACTAATTTCCTTTATCCGTGCAGAAAGCTTTTTGGAATGAAGAAAGAATTGCTTCTTTTCTCCTGCTATCACATTTTCTTTTGCACTTAAGGCTTCTACTAGTTTAAAATGCTGATGAATCATTCCAATACCTGCTGCAATCGCATGCCGTGGAGAAGAAAGACGCACTTTTTGATCCCTTATAAAAATAGAACCGCTGTCAGGGGTATAGATCCCTGACAGCATATTCATTAAAGTGCTTTTTCCAGCTCCATTTTCACCTAAGAGTGCATGGATTTCTCCTTGTTTTACAGAAAAATTAATATTTTTATTGGCCAGTACAGTACCAAACCTTTTTGTGATATTTTCCATTTTAATCAAAGTATTTGTATTCATATTCTCACCCGACTATTTCTCAATCTTTCCGACGACGCCCTCAACAAACCAATCAAAACTGAGCATTTCTCCATCTGTCATTTGCTGCCCTTCTTCTACTTTTACCTCACCATTTTGATCTTTAATCGGCCCTTGGAACACAGTAAACGAATTATCCTTGATCTTTCCTTCCATTTCAGCCACTTTTTCTTTAGAACCTTCTGGTGCTATGGCTGTCAACGGCGCCAAACGTACAATCTCTTCATTCATACTACCCCAATAACTTTCAGATTTCCATGTACCCTCCATCACAGCCTGTACTTGTTGCGCATAGTATGGACCCCAATTCCAAATCGGCGCCGTCATATACGCTTGTGGTGCAGTCGCTTGCATATCTGTATTATATCCTACAGACCATACTCCTCTTTCTTCCGCTGCTTGCTGTGGACCTGCAGTATCTTGATGTTGGGCAATTACATCCGCACCTTCATCCAATAGTGCTTTCGCTGCTTCTTTTTCCTTTGCAGGATCATACCATGTATGCGTCCAACGAACCACTACTTTGGCATCTGGATTCACTGATCTCACGCCCAAAGTAAATGCATTAATTCCACGAATTACTTCTGGAATCTCAAATGCTGCTACATATCCAATCGTATCACTTTGTGTTTTCATCCCTGCTACAATTCCAGACAAATATCGAGCTTGATACATTCTACCAAAATAATTAGACATATTATCTGCTGTTTTGTATCCAGAACAGTGTAGGAACTTGATATGTGGATACTGCTTTGCTACTTTTTCTACATAATCCATATACCCAAAACTGGTAGCAAAAATCACATTAGCTCCTTGATCGATCATATCCTTTAATACTTTTTCTACTTCTGGTCCTTCTGGTACTGATTCTTTATAAAACGTTTGAACACCCAGTTGCTCTTCTACATAAAGTCTCGCTTCATTATGGGCATAGGTCCATCCTCCATCTCCAATAGGACCCACATAGATAAATCCAACCTTCATTTCTTCTTTTGCCACCGGCGCATTACTATCTACATTCGCTAGTTTTTTTGCTGTACTGCATCCACTTACCATCATAGATACTGCCAAAACACCTACCAATAACTTACTTATTACTTTTTTCATTTTCATATCCTCCTATGATTCAAATTCTATAAAACCATTTTTCATGGACTTTATAATTGCCAAAGATTCAACCCGAATTCCTGCTGACCGAAGCACTTGCCCACCCTGCTGAAATCCTTTTTCGATCACAATACCAGTACCCATCACTGCAGCACCTGCCTGCTCTACGATATCTTTTAAACCTAATACCGCTTTACCATTGGCTAAAAAATCATCTATGATTAAGATGCGATCCTCTACAGAGATATACTTTTTAGACACCCTAATTTTATACTTTTTCTCTTTTGTAAAGGAATACACTTCACTTTCATACGTTTCTGCATCTAAATTACGAGATTCAGTTTTTTTAGCAAAAACGACGGGCACTTGAAAATATTGGGCTGCAATACATGCAATGCCTATACCCGATGCTTCCACTGTTAAAATCTTTGTAATCTGTATATCATGAAAGCGTCTTTTAAATTCTTTTCCAACCTCATTTAACAATACTACATCAATCTGATGATTTAAAAAGCTATCCACTTTTATAATTTCTTCACCCACACTTTTACCATGGGTTCGAATTCTTTCTTTTAATAACTCCATATATTTCTTCTCGTTACATATAACAACAAGATCCCACCTCCTTTTTAAAATTAAAAAAACTCCCGATTACAATTCGGGAGTTTATATAATATTTTATTTTTCTCGAACAATACTATGCAATAAAAAAAAGCATAAGTGCATATTTCCACGAGAAAAAATAATAAAACATTATTATAAACACCCGTAGTCAGGCTATTTACGGCAGCCCGGTAGAGACTTTTAGACCATATTTCTAAGTATATACGAGTGAACGTTATTTAATTATTTCTTGATTTTGTTCATTTCA
>CALKRZ010000229.1 GCA_937989765.1 uncultured Clostridia bacterium
GCACTCACTGTAATTTTTATGCTACGATATGATTAAGATGGCTTTTATACCAATTGTAAGATGGGGGAATGTGGACAATAAATAAGCAAAAAAATGAATTGATAGTATGGATTATTTTAAAGTATATTGCTGCTAGTTGTATCATTGGAATAAGACTATCCGTATAGAGGTAGGGGTTATTATGAATTCATATACAATCGTAGTATTTTGTCTTCTTTTGGGGTTTTGGCTATTATTAACACAAAGCCTGTATTGGGTGGATATCGTTTTAGGTATTCTACTGTCTTTTTTATCTATTATTTTGTCTAAACAACTTTTATTTCGATTTCATTTTTCTTTCAAATCTATAAAATTTAAAAAAGTTTTTGTATACCTAAGAACCCTATGGCTTGAGATGCTAAAATCAGGAATCCGTATGATTTTTACGATTGTAACAGGTAAGATGCATGTGCAGATTATCCATGTACCTACTATGCTCACCGATGATTTTTCTATTTTTGTATTAGCCAACTCTATTACCCTTACACCGGGCACGATTACCTTACTACGAAAAGGTCAGACGCTTATCGTACTCTGTCTGTACGCTTTGCCTAAAGATCCTAGACAAGCTGCCAAAGAAATCAAAGAACCCTTTGAACATCTGCTGATGGAGGATGCCTTATGATTGGAGTTGTCCTATTTGTTCTAATTTTATGTATCTGTATCGTGACCATTCGAATGATCATAGCACCCACCCTATGGGATCGGCTCTTGATCTTTAATGTGATCTCTACTAAAGTCATCTTAATCATTGTATGTCTTTCCTTTATTTATAAAGATATTTATTTTCTCGATATTTCTTTAACCTATGCTCTACTTGGTTTTTGTGGGACTGTTTTGATTGCCCGATTTATTGAAAGGCGGGATCATTTATGATGATGCTTATAGGTAATTTTTTCTTGATACTGGGTATGTTTTTTATCGTATTCGGTTCTGTGTGTATTTTGATTTTTCCTCATTTTTATGCGAGGCTCCTCGCCTGTTCTTCGATCGATACCCTAGGCATGAGTAGTATACTTATAGGACTCATCATTCTTCATCCACATAAAAATTACATCATGAAAATAGTGCTGATCATGGCATTTATAGTATTGATTAACCCCGTATCTACCTATGCCATAGGGCGTTGTGCTTATATCCGTGGTGAGCGTCCGCATAAGGAGGAGGACCATGTCTGAAAAAATACTATTGCTGCTACTTTTGTTATTTGCTTTTCTTTCTGTACAAGCACCCAAACTCACTCATGCTGTCATCTATCTGGGCATGTTCTCCTTCTTATGTTCCTTGGTCTATTTATTCTATCAAAGCCCCAATGTAGCTATTGCTGAGGCAGTCATAGGCAGTACACTTGCCACTGTGATCTATCTGGTGGCGCTTAAAAAGCAGAAACGATTTACTGTCTATATCTTTCATAAGATATCCCACGATTTGATCGATGCGATAGAAACCTTTTGTGAACAGCAAGAATTATCTTTGCATTATATTCGTTTTAAATCAAACCAGTATGAGGATATTCTTTCCCATAAAGAATATGATCTATTAATCCAAGGAGATCCTAAAAACTGTCTTTTGTTTTCCAAAAAACGAAGCTATAAAATAGAAGCGTTGGCTGCCTATCTTGCCAAAGATCCTAAGCTTGAAATACAAATTCAACTATATGAAATGGGTGAGGATGTATGATATGGAAACGATTCAAACTTTTTTGCGGGATACTTTCAGCTATTTTATGTATTTGGGCTATGGTACACACTGACCCTCCCCTTCATTCCTTTCCCTTAGCCAAAAGCTATCAAAGAGATAGCCTACAAGAAACGGGAGCCCAAAATGCAGCCACTGCCATCTATCTAGATTATCGAGTATACGATAGTCTTTTTGAATCTTTGCTGCTTTTGATCAGTGCGGTAAGTATTCACCATCTCAATAAGGAGGGAACTCATGGATCAAAATCATGATTTGATTGCCTATCTTACTGAACTTTTGTATCCTTTCATCCTGCTATTTGGTTTTTATGTCATTATTTATGGAGACATTTCTCCAGGTGGAGGTTTTCAAGGGGGTGCGATCCTTGCCAGTGTGATTATACTTCGATATATTTCCTATCCTCTTGGTGAAGTGGAACTTCATACACTCCAAAAGATTGAAAAGATTTTCTATATTAGTATTGTACTTGTACCTCTTTTATCCCTATTCACTCGCCAAGTAGCACTGACTAATTTCTTACTGCCTTATCCCCATCTAGCCAGATGGTATCTCATTATTCTTAACTTACTTATTGGTTTTAAAGTTTGTCTCGGTCTGTCCGTGATTTTCTATGAATTTGTGCTCCATGAAAGGAGATGGTTCAAATAGATCTGATCAATGGAACAAATATCAGTCTTATGCTGTTTTTTATAGGTATATACGGCATCATGGCAAGACAAAATATCGTAAAGTCTATTATTTCTATTTCTATTATGCAGACAGGTGTTATTTTGTTTTTTGTAGATGCCAATCCTGGTGATCCCTTATCAGAGGCGCTTATGATTACTGCTATCGTGATCGGAGCGGCTGTGACCGCTTTTTCTCTTATGCTGTTTATCCACTTGTATCATACCTTTGGCACCACAAACTGGTTTAAACTACTGCAAAAAAGAAAGGAAATGTTATGAATCTGCTACTTTACCTTATATTTGGTGCTATCATCATAGGTATCCTTCTATATATATTTCCCATCTGTAACCCTGTTGTGATATCTATATCACAGCTTTCGATCTGTCTTGCGGCGATTCATCTATTTATTACTGTTCGGGTTCAGGGGATTCTCTATCTATCCATTGGAAATTGGCCTTTTGGGAAAGGTGTTTCTCTCTATGTAGATCATCTATCATCCGCCTTGATCTTATTAACATCTTGCCTATTTATTTTACTTTTCATATATGAATGGGAGCATATTTCTGGGCAGCCTCTTTTTATGTTTTTATTATTTGTTCTACAGGGACTCTTATTTGCACTTTTTGTCAGTCATGATCTATTTAATATTTTTGTATTGATGGAAGTATCTACGATGCTCGTTACTATTCTCATTGTATTTTTAAAAAATCCTACTGCATATTATGATGGACTGATCTATCTGCTCACCAATATCCTAGGGATGTCTTTTTTCTTGTTAGGTATCGGGTACATTTATAAACTGTACGGTGTATTTGATCTTACCCTACTGAAAATAGCAGTAGCACAAGGAGGGTCTTCTCCCTCTATGATCATGGCATATGCCCTGCTTATGACTGGCATTTCCTTCAAAGTAGGCGTCTTACCTGTATTTATTTGGCTTCCTAGGGCTCATGTCAGTCTTGGAGCACCCTCTGTGGTATCTGCTGCCATTTCTGGCATCTATATTAATGTAGGCTTTTTATTTTTTATGAAGCTTCAGGATATTTTTACTCCACTTGTGCCTACCGCACCTTTATTTTTTTATCTTGGTCTTCTTACTTCGGTCGCAGGCTCGCTCCTCGCCCTGGCACAGAATGATATCAAAAGGTTACTTGCCTATTCTACAGTATCCCAACTAGGGTTTATCCTCATAGGCTTAACCCTACCCCATGATGCGGCTTATTATGGTAGTATCTATCATATCTTTAGTCACAGTGTCTTTAAAGTTCTATTATTTTTGATCAGCGGTATTTTAGCCGAGCAATACGGTACCCGCAACATCTTACAAATAAAAGGCGTTCTGCGTCGGATGCCCTTATTAGGCGTTTGCACCATAGCTGGCATCTTAGGTATTACAGGCGCACCGTTTTTTAACGGCAGCATCGGTAAGTATATGATCAGTAAAAGTACAAACTCTGCTCTCTTTGAATGGACATTATATCTTATTACCTTTTTGACCATCCTCTATCTGTCCAAATTTGCCATGATTCTCTTTGGAAATCACCCCCGAAAAGAGATCTCTCGTACCAAAAACACTGCTTTACTCATTCTCGCTACACTCTGTATCATAGGCGGCCTTCAAGCACCTGTCTTTATGGACATATTATTTGGATATTCAGTGCATATTGATGCCCTATCCTATAGCCTAAAATCGATCCTTTATATCCTCTCTGTGCTTATAGGATTTGTGCTCTACCGCAAAAAAATACAACACTCTCGTATTCTAAAGGCAATCAGAGAAATCGATATTCCTTTTAACCTAGTGGCTTTTATGCTTGTATTCTTATTTATCACTATATTATCCGCATCCTGGTTTATTGCATCCTAAAAAACATCCTCCAAGTCCTGGAGGATGTTTTCTGAGATCCCTTTTTATTTGGCTATAAATGCACTTAATTTTTTTTCTTCGATGTCTTCCATTTTAATATAGTCGTCTCGCCCATCCCCATTAAAATCTCCTGTAAAATACTGTTGTCCATACTCTATATCTTCATTATAAGATACGACTCCTTTTTCGGTCAGGATATATCGTATTACAGTGCCTGTACTATCACTTACATAGAGCTCTTGTACTCCATCTCCATTTAGATCCGCAGGATAGATGTTCCCTCCAATACTCTCTATAGACAAATGGGTTCTCCATATATTCTTAAAACCTTTATTTTTCTTATGATAGATATATAAATCTAGTCCATCGGTCATAATGTATTCTATGATCCCATCTACATCTAAATCACTTTGTATAAACTGTTGTACATTATGCCCCATGGCAATCTCGGTATTTTTATTCCAACTTCCCTGCTTATATTCATAGTACTCCACACTTTTACCTTGCGTCAATATGAGCTGCTGTTGGTCATAATACACTGCTGAATATTCTTCTGATGAAAGCGTTAGCTCATCTTCTATTCTATAAAAAGTATCCTTCAAAAACACAACTTTACGAGAGGCCATAAAAACATGCTCCTCTTCCTGCCCTTTTATGATCCGTTCTCCCATCAGCACTGCACAAGTATCTCCTGTATCTCCTGAATTACGATAAAAAATCAACCCCATAGGCTCCAGATTATAGTGAAGCATAGAAAACCTAGATGCAAGATTAAATCTTCCACTTCCATATGTATAAAACCGTACTTCCCCCTCATGGATCATGGCGATCATACGTCGACCCCGCTGATCTGTTCCTATGCCGCTGATTGGACTTTTGGGCAATTGCACAGAATTTATTTGCATAAATTCTCTAGACTTTTCCTTGTTTTCATACGCTCCAAAACGTACCTTTGATGTAAATACATTGCGATCCTTTAAACTGTAAACCTGCTCTGGATCGTAGTCTACGGTATAAAAAATACCTACCACTTGATCCTTCACAAAATAAGCATGAACCATACCCGCTTTATCATTGTTAAAATGCTGTAATTCCATCATAACAGCAACACCCTCTGCTCCTGCAACCTCCTCTATAGATAACTGGATCCTTTGACTGGCTTCCTGTATCTTTATGAATAGGTCGTCCTCTTTAGAGGGTACTTTGATCTGTTCATATAAAAACATATTTCTATTATATTTCCAATAGTGGGTTTCTAATAATGCCTGTACCTGCTTTTTATACGCCTGTACTGTTTCTTCTGGTAACGTAAAATATACCTCTTCTACGGCATCTTCAAAGTATGCTTTTCCTACTCTTTCTCCCTCACAGCCAGTTACAAGACATAATAAACAGCATATGAGAAAATAGATCTTTTTCATTCTGTCACATCCTTTGACTATAATGATGCCATGTATTTGAGCTACCATGACTTGTATATATTATAGCCCACGCTGAACCAATTATCAAATGTTTACGATCTCATCCTCTACCAAAAATCCAAAGGGTGACATAAATAGAAGCTATGATGCCAGCAAAATTGGCAAGAAGTGCTCCTACTAATGTGTATCGGGTTTTTTTGATGTTTACAGCCATAAAATATACAGCCATGGTATAAAATACGGTTTCAGTACATCCCATCATCACAGATACCAATCTACCCACAAAAGAATCTGGCCCATACTGTTTAAATAAATCTAGCACGAGTCCCGTAGAAGCCGATGCTGAAATAAGTCGCATAAAGGTTAATGGCACAATCTGAGCTGGATATCCTATACGATCACATAAAGGCAATATAAACTGACTAAAAAGATCAAGTGCACCCGATGCTCGGATCACTCCTACTGCTACCATAAGTCCAATCAATGTAGGCATAATGTGTAAGATCGTACCCCATCCCTCTTTTGCCCCTTCTACAAAGGTATCATATACTTCTACCCGCCGCATATATCCATACGTGATAATGCCTACAAAAATCAAAGGTACCATCAAATCTGAAAGAATGAATAGAAACCTCATGCTCTACTCCTCCTCTCTAACATTTTTGCTGCCATAATTCCTACCAAGGTAGATACTGCGGTAGCTAGTAAACTGGGCGCTATGATTTCTGATGGATTGGCTGAACCATACTGCGCCCGATACGCCATAATGTTGACAGAAACCAACTGTACAGAGGATATATTTAGTATCAAAAACATACACATCGCTCGACTCGCCGTATCTTTCTTCGGATTAAGCTCCTGCAGATTTTCCATCGCCTTAAGCCCTGCTGGGGTAGCTGCCCATCCAAGCCCTAACATATTGGCAATGATATTCATAGAAATATATTTTTGTGCTGAATGATGATCCGGTACATCTGGAAATAAATAACGAAGTATAGGCCTCATCCTTCGGGATAATGCCGCTATCAATCCTGATTTTTCTGCGATCCTCATAAGCCCCATCCACATAGACATGACCCCTAGGAGCATTAGACAAAGCTGTACTGCTTCTTTGGATGAATTGATCACTGCTTGCGTAATATCAGGCATTTTTCCTGTGAATGCCGCTACCAAAATACCTAGTAAGATCATTCCGCCCCATAAATAATTAAGCATTTTACTTCCCCCTTGTCCACTTCTATACATAAAGTATATGAGGACAATCCTATATGTATGACTTAGGCATTTTCAAAAAAAAGAGCAGTCTCCTTATGAACGGGACTGCTGTTTTTTCATGCCTACCATAAATTGTAACTTTCTTGCACCCATCTTATACAGTAGATACTGATTAAATCCTTTCTGGATATGCAGCAAAGTCTTAGGGTCTTGTCTTAGTTTTTCTTTTTTCAGTGCCCAGTTTATCACTTGCTCTCCTCTAGGAAATTGAGACAAATAAATCAAACTGTGCCAAAATACTTTCTCCGGTTCTTTACTTAATCCTTTCCCGATCCGCCACCAGTGCATGGCTCTATACTGCTCTGCCAAGGGTCTATTTTGTTCTGCTCGTATTTCTTCCCATGTTCGCACCCCTTTCTCTACTGCGATCTGCTCAATCTGGGTGCCAGGCAAAAAGCTTAATCCATGAAGCTGTAAAATAAACGGTTTATGAAGTGTCATGCATAACTCTAGCGTTTCCTGTAAATCTTGTGAAGTTTCAAAGGGATGATCGAGTATAAAATCATAAATCACCATAGGGACTTTCGCCTCAGACAAAATCTGACTGCACTCTATAATGCTTTCTTGTGACTCATTTCTTTTATATATTTCTTTGCGTACGATCGGTGAACCACTTTGAATCCCCACCACCACTTTACTCAGTCCTGCTTCAACTAACCTCTTTATATTTTGTAAGCGGATATGTTTGGGATGTCCCCATATCTCAAAGGGTAGATTGATTTCTTCTTTATACCTATTGGCAAACGCTTCTACCCATTCTTCTTTGACTGGAAAGATCTCATCCCAGAAGTGTATGAGCCGCATATTGGGTAAAATCGATCTCGCATATTTGATTTCTTCTATAATATTGTCAATGCTCCGCAGGCGTACATATTTCTCCGATCCTTTATATAATCTACGAATATTACTGCTAGAACAATAGGAGCATTGATTTGGGCATCCCCTTGATCCTGTTAATTCATAGCTGTAACTGGATGCGGCTGGGTCACATTTTGATATCTTATCATGATTGATATAATATTTATTATCTCCCCCCAGATCTGGAAAAGGAATACTATCTAAATCCTGAATAAGGGATCGAACGGGATTTATGATCACCTTTTCCTTGTCTTTATAACAGACGTTCTGAATACACCTGTATGACTTGCCTTCTGATAATGCATTCATAAATTCTACGATCGTTTCTTCTCCTTCCCCTCTTATGACTACATCCGCATATCGAAGCGCTTTTTCTGGAAAAAGCGTAGGACAAACACCTCCCCACACTATGAGTTTTCCTGTCCGCCTTTTTATTTCTTCTGATATATGCTGGGCTACCTTTTCATAGAAAGAACACATCACACTAATACAAATCACATCTGGATCTAAGTCTTCGACTTTATTAAATAATGCATCATATTCCCAGCTCGTGGGTTCTTGGGTATGATGACTCGTAAAGCTTTTTAAAAAGATAATATGAGAATCGTAGTCATTCTTTCTTAGCGTAGCGGATAGATATCGAATGCCCAAAAGCTTAGAGTCATACAATCCTATAAATACGGGTTTGATTTTCTTCATATCGTTATTCCTTTCTTATACAGATGTATAGATCTTGTGGACTTCCACTAAAAAAATATATATTCTGTAGTATGGAATACTTTTACAAATTTTATTCTTTATCCTTTTATACATTACCCATTTTCAATCTGCAAACTACAAATTTACAATGCGTTTTGTCGAATTTTGTCGTTGTTGTTCTCTTTAAAAATCCCAGTAAAAAAATTACTTTTATTGCATTTTTCTTCACTTACTAATATTCCCCCTACTTCAAATTAGTATTTCAACATGTACCATCCCTAGTTTTATTGAGGCCAAAGCACTTGTTTTTTATTGAATATAATTATCATATTACTTTTTTTTCCTCCTACGTATAAAATTTTATAAAAATGTTAAAAAAATATTTGACTTATATTGTCAATTATGGTATTCTAGGAATGTAATTAAATGTCGAAAAAAATATATGAGTCAGAGGAGAGGAAATACATATGAAATCTACAGGTATTGTAAGAAAAGTGGATGAGTTAGGAAGAATTGTACTGCCAATCGAATTAAGAAGGAACTTAGACATTAATGAGAAGGACGCTTTAGAAATTTTTGTAGACAATGAAAAAATCATCTTAAAGAAATATGAGCCAGCTGATATTTTTAGTGGTAGCATGGATGAGTTAATTGACTACAAGGGCAAAAAAGTATCTAAAGCTTCTATCATTGATATGGCTAGAGTAGCGGGATTAAAAATTAACGAATAAAGATAATAAAAAACCTGTTTATGTAGATGAAACGTCTGCATAAACAGGTTTTTTTATTATCTTTTTAAATGAATACCTAAAAAGTCTTTTATTCCTATGCATATTTTTTATATATTGACGCACACTATGAAATGTAAAAAAAATCTTTAAAAGAAAGGAGCACCCCCCATGTCT
>CALKRZ010000230.1 GCA_937989765.1 uncultured Clostridia bacterium
GGCCTGTTTTTACATGTATCTTAAATCTACCCATGGATCAATAGACAGTCCATCATTCTTCGCAACATTCTTCAATAGCCTCTTTGATTTCATCTAGTTTATTTACAATCTTACAGCAGCATTTTTCTTGTTTTTCCATCATACTATCTAACCTATCTACAATAGAAGTACAGCATGCTTCTTTTTCCGTGATTACATCATTCAATCTTTTTAAGATTTGACATAATAATTTTACAATCATTGTAAGATCGCATTTTTCATCTGTCTCTATCGCTTCTAGTATTTTCTCAAGATGCCTCTCCACCGTTGTTGTTTGCCTGTCAATATTCTTATTGATATTACAGAGCAGTTCTGTTAAATCATTATGGCTACATTCTGCACTTTTTTTTTCCAATATAGAAGTTATTTTTTTTAGTTGTTTTTCGTGTAATTCAAGCTCATAGTTTACTCCACATAATAATTCTCGAATCGTCGCTTCCCCGTACTGTCCTGAGTCTTTTCCTAGTACATCTATGACCTGCTGCATCTTGCTTATTCCTAATTCTTGCTCTGCTACTCTCTCTTCTTTTGATAACACAGCTCCACCTCCTTACCCTTCGGCTTGTCATATCTTACCGGACAGATGATGATCTTCTTCTATAGCTTATGTGACAGGTTCTTTTTTGGTGTATAGATATACCTATTTCAAAAGGATTTCTTAGAGATTCTTTTACTCATCATCTTCCTCTATTTCTGCTGGGAATATAGGATGTAGCTGTTCTTCTCCACCTGTATTAATATTGATCATTTCTACTTGACTAGCAAAAATAAATATCTTTATATCTCGGGCTGTTCTATCCTTGTGCCTACTTCTTTCTTCCATGCCCTGCATGCCTTCCTGCATCCACAAATCTTTTAATATTTTTGCATTTTCTGCCACAGCTTTGATATGTTCTGAGGTAAATATCGTAGGATGTGATTTTTCTTCCATTTTCTAAACCCTCCTTAATATTCTCTTTCTCTATTTACTCATCATACTCTTCCCATCTCTGTGTAGAGAATCGAACTGGCACTCCCCTCATATTCTGCTTTACCTTTTCTTGTAATATGAACCTTTGTTGACTTTCCTCTATCATCCATTGTTTTAATTTTTCTATCTCTTTCTGTAGTTTTATGATTTCCTTCTGATTTTCTTCTTTGATTCGATCATACTCCACTTGCCCATGCTCTTTATTTCCCATGATCATCTGCACATCACACAGCAAAAAATTGACTATATTTGCACTACTAATCGCTTCTTTCACCTTTTCACCCACGATTACTTCTGCATCTTTTTCTACGCCAAAAAGTTCTTTCACTGCATCCCTATCACAAATCAGATCATCTATCATTTGGGGCGTTAGCTGATCAATGCACTTTTGGTTATCCATATACAAATTCTCCATTCATTGTCCTATGTTTTCTATTCTCCTACTATTACCATATGAATATGGGTGCATTATGTGACAACTGAACCCTGAATAGTCACGTCTCTATGCTTATTTCATATACTATTACTAACAAGAATAATGCTTTTTATATGCTTTATTTTTGGAATCTCTACCAAAGTATGTGGTAAATCAGAGATTCTTTTTCTTAAAAAGGTGGTGTAAAAAAACAATGTCCGCAAATCCTAAAAAAACACAATATCCTATATTAATCACAGAGCTCCTCCTCTCTTCATTGGGATGTCTTAGCACTCCTGTAAAAGCAGATGAAATAAATACGAAAGCTCCCATCGTTCTGCCAGCCAAAACAAATTTAGACCCTACCGAGATGCTTACGGATCCTATGATCCACGCAAAATCAAGTTCTCCTATGGAAGACTCTATAAAGAAATTAAATTTGACCGCAAGGACAACACCTCAAAAACATATTCATACACAACCCATCACAAGTATTGTAACAGGCAGTATTGTCAACTTTCGTAAAGGTCCCAGTACAAAGCATGAGATCCTTTTGCAAGTTAAAAAAGGAGATGTATTACTCGTAAAGGGCTGTACTCAAAAATGGCTTCAAGTTTCTTATAAAGGACATGAAGGATGGATTTATGGAGAATATGTACGTTTTACAGAAAAAAATCCTGCTGTAGACACCTCTATCGAAGACCCACAAAACTTACCCACTCAAACTCAATCTATAGGCTACGTCACCAGTTCTATCGTCAATATCCGTCGTGGCCCTGGAACCAATTACAAGATACTTTCGCAGGCCTCCCGCGGAAAAAAAGTAACTATCCTATCCAAATCAGGTAAATGGTATTTCATCTCCTATCTAGGCGTATCAGGATGGATGCACAGTAACCATATAAACTCAGATATATCTATACCTAATAAGGACAAAATACAAACTACCCCTGTAAAACCTGTTAAAGAAGCGGTTACAGGAACTTCTGGTATGAGAAACAAAGTCGCTTCCCACGCATCCAAGTTTATAGGCACACCTTATAAATACGGCGGTACTGATTTAACTCGGGGTGTGGACTGCTCAGGATTTATACTTTCTATCATGAGCCAATTTGATATCCATGTTCCTAGAACTTCCCTCTCACAATCTAAATTTGGGCAGCCTGTAAATAAATCAGAACTTCTTCCAGGAGATCTTGTTTTTTTTGATACCCGTAAAAAAATGACGGGGACTGTCTCCCATGTAGGGTTGTATATCGGAGATGGAAAGATCATTCATGCTGGCTCTAAGGGCGTCGTGATCAATACTTTAGATCAAAACTATTATAAAAATAGATATGTAAAAGCTAGAAGAGTATTTTAAAGCATAAACGTAAGCCATCATTTGGAAGTATCGCTCAAGGAAATATTTCATTTCGCTTAGGCTATCTGCCATAGTATGGGTTACGTTAACGCCTATGATTGCTATATAAAAATATCCCACCATCTATGATGGCGGGATATTTTTATGCATATAGGGGATATTTTTTCATGAGGTCAGCTACTCGCTGCTCTGCGGCTGCTTTATTTGCTTCAAAATCACTAAGCACCATATGGATGATCTCTGCGATCTCCTTCATATCTTCTTGTTTCATGCCACGAGATGTAACCGCTGGCGTTCCTAGCCGAATACCACTGGTGACAAAAGGACTCTTTGGATCAAAAGGAATGGTATTTTTGTTGCAGGTAATACCCACTTCATCCAGTCTTTTTTCAGCTTCTTTTCCCGTAAGGTCTAGGCTTCTTAAGTCTACCAGCATAAGATGATTATCTGTGCCTCCTGAGACTAGGTCTATCCCTTTTTCTTGTAGAGCAGATGCCAATGCTTGTGCATTATCGATGATCTGCTGTTGATACTGTCTGAAATCCTCTGTAAGCGCCTCTTTAAAACTCACTGCCTTAGCAGCGATCACATGCATCAAAGGTCCGCCTTGGATACCTGGGAATATCGCTTTATCAATCTCTTTAGCATATTTTTCAGCACAAAGGATCATCCCACCCCTTGGGCCTCGAAGCGTCTTATGGGTGGTTGTAGTCACAAAGTCTGCGTAAGGAACGGGGTTCTGATGAAGTCCTGCTGCCACAAGTCCTGCTATATGAGCCATATCTACCATCAGATACGCCCCTATAGAATCTGCGATCTCACGAAATGCTTTAAAATCAATACTCCGTGAATACGCACTCGCTCCAGCAATGATGAGCTTTGGTTTATGTTCCTGTGCCAATCTCATAACTTCGTCATATTCGATTCGTCCAGTTTGTTCATTCACTCCATAAGGGATGATCTTATAATGTTTTCCTGACATATTTACAGGGCTTCCATGGGTTAGATGTCCCCCATGAGAAAGATTCATCCCCATCACGGTATCTCCTGGCTGCAAAAAAGCAAAAAATACAGCCATGTTCGCCTGTGCCCCAGAATGAGGCTGTACATTCGCATGTTCTGCTCCAAATAACTCTTTCGCTCTTTGTCTTGCCAGTTCTTCTACCACATCTACATATTCACAGCCACCGTAATACCGCTTTCCTGGATATCCTTCCGCATATTTATTCGTTAATGGGGATCCCATGGCAGCCATAACGGCTTCTGACACAAAATTTTCTGAGGCAATAAGCTCTATATTATTTCTTTGTCTTCCAATCTCTTGCTCCATAGCTTGGGCAATTTCAAGATCCACTGCTTTTATATCTTCAAAACGGTACATTTTATTTCCTCCTCGTTCATTCCTAAGTCTAATTATACCATACTGATTCGCAAAATAAAATCATTTTTCAATTGACTGTTTTGTTGTGAAACTGACTGATCAAGAAACTTTTCTTTCATATTTATACTATGTTTCTTTTTTTATTTTTCTGTTATACTAATAATGAATGGTTGATCTTATACAGCAAGGAGTTTTTTTATGCGTCACCATAAAGCTTTATTTAAATTTGCTATAAAGGCTGGGGAAATCATGCTCCGAAACGGTGCAGAAACCTATCGGGTAGAAGATACCATTGAACGGATTCTTCGAACACAAGATCTAGAAATCGTCGAATCTTTCGTCACACCTACAGGGATTTTTGCTACTATGGATGAAGAGGATGGGGAAACTGTAACCGTCGTGAAGCGAGTACGAAAACGTACCATTCATCTCCACAAGGTTGCACTCATTAACCATTTATCGAGACAATTTGTAGAAGGTAGTCTTACGCTAGAAGAAGCTTCTCAAACTCTACAGGAAATTGAAAGCCGTAAGCCCTACCCTCCTGCCATTATGATTATGTCTATTGGCCTTGCCGCTTCTTTTTTTACAGTCGTATTCGGCGGGAGCTTGCGGGACTTTTGTTCCTCTCTTTTGATCGGTATTTTTTTAGCTCTGCTGCAACAGGGTTTTTACAATAGTCGGGTATCTCGTTTTCTGGTGGACTTACTAGGAGGCAGCCTTATTGCTGTTTTTGCCCTTCTATTCGTGAATACAGGTCTTGGTGCGCAACTAGATAAAATCATCATCGGCTCAATTATGCCCCTCGTACCGGGTGTAGCCATCACCAATGCAGTTCGAGATACGATTGAAGGCGACTTAGTTTCTGGTATTTCTAGAGGTGTGGAGGCATTTTTCATTGCCGTATCTATTGCTGCTGGCGTAGGCATTGTACTTAAAATATGGTTTGCAGTAAATGGGGGGTATATCGTATGATTTTGCCCATGGCTCTTCAAATTATCAGTGCTTTTTTTGCTACGATCTTTTTTTCAGTCATGTTTAATATATCCCGTAAGGAACTTTTGTACTGTGGACTTAGTGGAGGCCTCGGATGGTCTATATATCTGATCTCCAACCAGTTAGGCGGCTCTATCGTAGTTTCTACATTTCTTGGTGCCTTAGCCGTTAGCTTTTTATCCCGTTATCTAGCTATTTTAAGAAAGCAACCTGTCACTATCTTTCTTATATCCGGCACCATCCCCCTCGTACCGGGAGCAGGTATGTACCAAACTATGTACGCTCTTATTACTCAAGATATCGAGCAGGCTGCTACCTATGGATCTCAAACGTTGCAGATGGCTGGCGTGATTGCCATTGCCATGATCATCATTTCCTCTCTTCCAAAATCAGCTCCAGAACAGAGAAAAGCCCACTAGACCACCTGATCTCTGACAGGTGGTCTAGTATATTTTTGTACTAATCCGTCCTATCATCTCATACATATTAATTATATATACAAATTTCCCCATGGTTATAGATCTTGGGTATACATAAGAAAAGCCTGTATATACAGGCTTTTCTACATTATTTCATTATTCTTTGCATCCGCAAGGTTTTTTTCTACGTTTGTCATCTACAATAGGACTCAAGAAGTCTTCTTTTTGAGGAGGAGAAAAAATGTCAAATGGGAAATCTAGGTTGTCAAAGAATTCGCATGGATTCAGTGGAGATACTTGATCACATTCTGCAGGCACACAGAATCCTCTAGATTCAACTAATAGATTAACCAATCTAAACAGTTTAATGATCGTAAACAAGCCGATGGTTACAAGTACTGCATTTGGTGTTGGAGATAAATCTTCTGGTCCACAAGTTTTGCGTTTGGTGTATTTGAGTTCTGCTGCCAGTGCAACTGCTTTGCCTTCTACCAGTACAAATGGGTCTGAGTCTAGTGTTTCAGATTGTGGATTTAATAAATCAGATGCCAGTACGATATCTGTTCCAATAGATCCAAATAAAGTCACGATCTTATGATAAATACTATTCGCTGGTACAGTACCAATTACAGTGCCATCTGCTTCTCTGAAAACCAAGTCATATCTAAATACAAACTTTAGATCTATATCCCAGAAACCGGGTCTAAACTGATTTGGTTCTTTGCTGACAATAATAACTTTTTTTAGTCTTAAGTTTTTAATTTGTACATTGGCAGCTGTTGCTGGAGGATCAATGACATCCCCTTCTCTGAACATTTCTTCTCTAATTTTACATGGTTTTGCTGCACGAGCTGGACCCAAAAGGGCTGGAGTCAAACAATCTTGTTGTCTACATTGATCGTACACTTTAAAAGCAATGATGCATTCTTGTTTTAATCTTTTACCACAGTCTGCTGCTACTGCTGCTGCTTCTAATTCAAAAGTACCCATACAAAAAAGCCTCCTTATAATAAATAATAAATCAAATTCTACCTTTACATCTTTGGTGTTTATTATTCTTGTACTTTCGTGCTTCGCTGCCTTGCTTCCTAATACCATAATATGTATGACCCATTATTTCGTGACCGTTTGTCAGAGGATTTTTAGTAAAAATAAAAAAAGAAGGTGCATAGAATGAGAATTGAATCCGTCAATCACTATATGGTGCAAAACAAGAAAGGGATTCTCCGATGTTTTTTTCATGATCTTGAGCTAGGAATCTGTAGTAAAACCTATAAAAATGATCGTTGGTCTATCCCTGAGGTTATTTTCAAAGATGGGATTGAAAATTTTTCTGCCAATCTAGGAGAAGATGACCAAATATATGTATTTTGTCAAAACCAAATTGGAAATATTTTTCTATGTCTTTATCAAAATGAATCCTGGCATACGCAACTCATATTACAAAATCAAACAAATTCCCTCATTCCTGTGCGATTTCACTGCCTATTGAACGACATGGGTCTCCATCTTTTTTATAATCTCCCTAATGAATCAGGCACCGAACAGATGTTAATTTATCAGTCTAGGTCTCCTGAAGGACGCTGGAGTACCCCTTCTAAAATAGATGTAATCAAACCGTTTATAAGCGTCCCTTTTATTGTGCAAAAGGTAAATGAGCATCATGTTTTGGTATTTTATCAAATACTGAACAAGGAATATACCCTAGGCTATCGTGAGTTTTCCTTAAGCCAGAAAAAATGGAGCGATCTTATCGTTTTTCACAATACCTCTTACCAATGCATTGATCAGTCATTTTTAATTGTGAACGATGCCATTCATGTCCTCTATGCCCTGCGTGGTATGTTTTCCTACCAGTTGGTTTACCGCCGCAAACTGGGCAGTACTTGGTCTAGCCCTACCACACTCTGGGATGGACAACGCATTGATACCTGTTCTCTCTTTTCTGCCCATAACAAGCTTTGGATCTCTTGGATCGGGAGCAATCAGGTATACTACTGTACATCTGAAAACAACGGACAAAGTTTCAGCCGCCCTACTCGGCATCAACAACTATCCTCTCCTGTTGTAAAAGGGATATTTCAGACAAATCATGTTACTATTAAGAAGAACTTATACCTTTCAGAGTTTTACATAAAAGATACAGACCTTTTGGAGCTTTTACTACTTCCTGATGTGTACCCAGAAATATATCACTTGAGTGAAGAGCCTCCCACGCATAAAGTACAGGAGAAAGTTTCTTCTGATATATCCCCAACAATCAACGATGAATATGAACCCTCTATAGAAAACTCAGAGTATATCTATAAAATGCAAAACCAATTGTCCATGTATACAAAGCAACTCCAAGAAAAAGAGCAGCAAATTTTTCAGTTCACTCAACTCCTACAGGAAAAAAGCAATGAACTCTCAGAGCTTCATGTACAGATGAGAGAACTGCAAAAAGAAAGAAATTCTCTTTTGCTTAAAAATGATGAACTATTAAAAACATGCGATCAAATAGAGGTGCTCCATTCACAAGTGAATTCTCTAGAAACGGAAAATAAAAATCTAGCTTCTTTACAATCAGAGTTATCTACTTATAAAATGCAACTTTCTACCCTTAAAACTCAAAATCAAAATTTTCACAAAGCAAATAAGAACCTACAAAAAATTATTAAAAAGCAAAAAAAAGAGGCTCCTCTGCAGGAAAACCTCATTGGTTTACAGGATGAACTCCCTTTTCAAAAAGAAGAATAAATCACTTTTTCTCTTGCAGAATAATCTTATAAATCATTTCAGCAGTATCTCCTACAATGGTGCTACAAATACCTTGCGCGTCCCGATACTGCTTTAATTGACTGCAGTTAATGTGATCATACTTTTCTTGAAATAGGGTGATTAACCGAATTCGGAGCCGTTTAGCTGTTTCTTCGTCAAATAATAATCCGAAAACCATAAATCCTGCAACGAGTACACTACACATTCCCCCAGTGCCAAATCCTGTACTGATCGTACTGCACATACTATAACACTGTCTTGAAATGGGGATTTGAAACGCATACTCCGCTGCTTTCAAAATGCATTGAGAGCAATTATAGCCTTCGTTATAATAAAACACTGCTTTATCTCTCATAAAACCCCCCCCCTTACCATCATTGTATGATGATCAGGGGGGGTTTGTTCTAGTACAAAAGGCAAGTTTTGCAAAGGTAACTTCAAAAAAATGGATTTCAGAAAAAGTGTGTGATAAGGCAAATATATACTTTTTCTAATTTTTAATTCTACAGTACTCGATTTTTCCATTATAGAACTTTCTTAAATATTCAATAATATCAAACTTAGTGATCATTTCTTTATATCAAGTCCATATGCTCGTATGATGGGTAACTCAACTGGATAATTTACCTTCATGTTTTTTTGAATTTGTTTAAACACTTGAGGAGTTGCTATTCCTCCGCCATCGAACATATCAATTTCTTTATCATGGTGGTAATCTATCAGATTATAATCAATTATTTCTGTTTCTTTACTCTTTTCATCTTGAATCTGTTTCTTAAACTTCTCAACAGTTTTATAATCTTTAATAATCTGATATGTAGCTTGTGGTAATACGATGAAGTTTGGCATATCTCCTGCCATAGAGCTACTACTGGTTGCTAGAGAAATTCGGCTCAACACATCCTTATTGATACATATTTCTTCATTACTCTCTTCAATTTCTTTAAATTTTCCCAGTGATAACAAGTTTTCAAACTGTTGTACAAATGCTCTAGCATCTTCTCGTATAAAGATTGTCTCACATATCCCATCATTTTCTTTTTTCATTCCACCCGTTGTAGCAAACCAACCATAATATTTATGTCCCATAAATTCTAAGCCATTAAACCATTCCTTGTGTGCCTCGTCTTCTGAATCTGGCAGCATCACTTTGATAATCTCTATGATGATATCTTGATCCTGTAGCTCTTTTTGTTTATAACATTCTAACGCACGGGTCAAAAAACTTTCTGTAATGGTAACTTCATTATTATTCAAATCCGCAGATTGAATGATTTTCTCTTTAATATAGGATCTTCCGAATGCGTACATCTTAAAACTCTTCAGCCTGACCATCACGAATACCTCCTGCACAGTTAGTAGTTTCCTGTATACAAATTGTACCATATTGTTCTATTTTTTTACAAGGAATGTATTTGAGAATATTGGGGAGTGGAGAATTGGAAATGAGCATAAAAAAGAACCACTGGGGAGTGGTTCAAGCAAATATTTTTAACATTCATTTCTATTGTATAATTCAAATTCAAAGCACTTTTACTATATCAGGAAACTTTAACTTGAGCAATGCCACATCTTTATTATTATTATACTGTTCCATTTCTTTCAGTATCTTTTTTTCTGTTTCAGGTGACCAATATATTTTAAGTTTATCCTTTGCTCGAGTTATAGCAGTATAAAAAATATTATGGGTAATTCGCTCCTCAACTTCATTATTGATTATAATCTTTACAGACGAGAATTCTAAACCCTGTGCTTTATGAATAGAGATAGCATAGGCAACTTGAAAAGGTATTGCAGTATCCAATGAATCATCGTCTTCATCTGTACTCTTATACTTATTAACGTAAAAACGGATGATTGAGTTACCTTTTTTAGATAGTTCAATCAAATCAAAATCATATTCATCAGCATCTAACTCATTAATTGTAATATCTAATTCTATCTCAAAACAAATTTTTTTATCTTCTATTTCTATATTTACAATACGTCCTTTCATATTATTATGAATGAGGGGCGAAAACCTGTCAGTTTCATTAAATAAAATAGGGTCATTTACTTTATAAACATTAATCCCCCACTGAACACGCGGATTTGGATTACTATTTTGTAAAAATCTATTCACATTATTAATTCCATAAAGACCATCATAATTCAAACATAAAATAATTTGTTCTTCATCTGTGGAGTCAAAAATAGTTTCATTTAATCTTTCTGAATAATTATTCTTTACCAATGGTTCCAAAATAGCAACATCTAATTTCCTGACACGATCCCAAACTAAGAGTAAGTTCTCATTTTTACTTCTATATGGTTTTGTTAACTCAAAAATTGAGTTTTCAGGCATAAATGAACTTGCAATCTTAAACCAATTTCCAAAAGAAATGGATTCAATCTGATATATGTCTCCAACTAAAACCAACAGTTTAAATGACGCCTTATATAAGATTTTCCGCATATCTGAATTACTTACAGTACTACATTCATCAATAAATAGTACATCCCATTCCGTCTTATCATTTTTCTTAGATAAGAAAGAAGCGATTGTCTTATACTCACTATTTCCAACCTTTACTTTTCGCCGTAAGTTATTAATTGCTGGATAAGTATTTGCTAAATAAAGCCTATCTCTATCTGCGAAAAAATTTGATATATGATTAATCAGTGTCGATTTTCCAGTTCCTGCAGATCCATAAATCATAACCACATGTGATGATGAAAACATATTTCTTAGTGCATCCCTTTTTTCATCAGAGTCAATATTATATGATGTCCTCTGTAACCATGAATCAACAGAGTTTGCATACTGATAAATACCTTTTTTTGACAAATTATTTAGTTCATTGATAATGTAACTACAATCATTTGTATACTCATTTATGTATGCATGATTGTTAAAAATATCAATTTCACATTGAGGTCTATGCTTATGATATAATGATGCATTATATTTACCAATTAGCATTCCTATATCATTAAACCTTTTAATATCAGCTATTGACGTGAAAATATTACCGTTATTTTCTGTATTATTACGAATTAATCTTGCCAACAACTCATGTTCCCTACCTTCCAATGGAATACATTAAAATAAATCGTATATCCTTGGATTATGAAACCGCAAAGAGAAGTTATAGGGAATATTATCAAAGGGAATACATGCATAGGTCAGATTTAAACTTGATAATTTATCACATGGCTTATTCCAATATTGAGACTTTATAATCAAATTATTCATTTTGAACAATAAATAGCGAAGAATATTTCCCCCACCAACATTTTTTATAATTACCTTTCTGCATGAGTCAAGAATATTAAAAATCTGTACAGAATGCGAGCTTTCTATAATCTTATTTTTTATGTATTGATAATATTCCTCCGAACTGGTAACTAAATCTGTTAAAGTCATTCTAGTTTGTGTAATGAATTCCATTAATTTATTGTATTCTGTAGAATTTGTACTAATTGAATAATACAATCGTAATATATTAGATAGATTATTAAATTCACATGGTCGAATAGATGCTGAC